>ONVG01000125.1 GCA_900321195.1 uncultured Eubacteriales bacterium | reverse complement strand
GGTTAAGCAAGAAACGAATTATGTTTATGGCTGCTCTCAATCCGGATTTCTTTTTGAAGATACTTTTTGAGCCTTTAAAGTAAATGCTGTTGCCCTGGTAAAATAGCGCGGAGCTATTGACAAAATATTTATGATATGTTATCATATCATCATGTTATTGCTTTACCACGATAAAGTCAGTAAAAAGGAAAGAGGCAAACGAATGAAAAATTATTCTCAGATAACACCCGAAGGCACAAAAGACCTTTTGTTTGAAGAATGCCTTGCAAACAGAACGGCATCTTCAATACTCGGAAATGTATTTTCACATCGCGGGTTCCATGAAGTGCTTACTCCCGGAATAGAATTCTATGATCTTTTTTCGGAGGATATCTCAGGCATACCTATGGAATACATGTTTAAAATGAGCGACTCAAAGGGCAGACTTATGGTAATGCGTCCCGACTCTACTCTGCCTATAGCAAGAATGGTGACTACACGTCTTAAAAATATGGAATACCCGATAAGACTTTTCTATAATCAGAGAGTTTACCGCTATAATCCGGGACTTACCGGAAGAAGCAACGAGGTGATGCAGGCAGGTATAGAGCTTATCGGAGCAAAGGGAAGAAGGGCAGACCTTGAGGTTATAACTACCGCTGTCGAGGCGCTTTCAAAATGTGTTCCCGATTTCAGGATAGAGATAGGTCATGCAGGCTTTTTCAGGGCGCTTGCACAGAAGCTCCCTGTGAACAAGGAGTACCGCGAGAAGATAAGAATGCTCATAGAGTCAAAGAATTATTCCGCGCTCAACTCAAAGCTTGACAAGATAGAAAATTCACAGGCTGTTGAGGCTATAAGAAAGCTGCCGAGACTTTTCGGCGGCATAGAGGTGCTTGAAGAAGCAAGAACGCTTTGCGGAGATGATGAGGAAGCACTCGGCAAGCTTGCATATCTCCAGGAAATATATGACCACCTTTCAAAGTACGGTCTTGGTGAAAGACTGATAATAGACCTCGGACTTGTTCAGAGAAACGATTACTACAGCGGAATAGTATTCAGCGGCTATGTTTTGGGTTCGGGCGAGCCTGTGCTTATAGGCGGAAGATATGACAATCTTTTAGACAGCTTTGATGCGCCTGCTCCTGCAATAGGCTTCGGAATAAATGTCGATGCGCTTGCAAGAGTTATGCTCAAAAAGGGAAACATACCTCAGAGGAAACAGCCTGATGTACTTGTACACGGTCTTGACGGCCATGAAACAGAAGCGATAAAATATACGGAAACACTTTCACAGGCAAGCATACTTGGAGAAAACAGTGTTTTTGAAACAGAAGATGAAGCAATGGAATATGCAAGGTCAAAGGGAATAAGGAAGCTTGCGATAGTAGGCGATGAGATAAAAACTATCGACACGGGGGTATGATGCAGAGATGAAACCGTTAAGAATAGCTCTTACAAAGGGCAGACTTGAAAAGGATACAGTTAAGCTCCTGGAAAGCGCAGGCTATGACTGTACGGCAGTACATGAAAAGGGAAGAAGACTTATTCTCCCGATAAGCAGCGGAGAGAGCGAAATAAATATAGTACTTGCAAAGGCGGCTGACGTGATAACGTATGTAGAAAACGGCGTATGCGACCTCGGTGTTGTCGGCAAGGATACCATTATGGAAAACGGCAGAAGCTTTTATGAGATACTCGATCTCGGCTTCGGAAAATGCAGATTTGCGCTTGCAGGCAAAAAAGGAAAGGACTTCTATTCAGGCTATAACGAAAAGACTATAGCTACAAAATACCCGAATGTTACAAGGACGTTCTTTGAAGGCAAGGGCATGGATATAAGAATAATAAAGATAGAAGGCTCGGTAGAGCTTGCTCCGCTTTTGGGACTTTCGGATGCTATAGTCGATATAGTAGAAACAGGCTCAACTCTGAAGGAGAACGGTCTGGAGATAATCGAGGATAATGTAGCGCCGATATCGGCAAGACTTATCGCAAACACTGCAAGCTTGAAGCTGAGGAAAAACGAGATAGAACAGCTTGCGGCTAAAATGGAGGAAGAGAGGGCAAAGCAATGATAAATATAATAAAGACAGACGGAAAAAAGGAAGTTGAATTTCTTGCTCAGGTAAGAGAGAGAAGCAATAAGACAAACAAGGATGTTACGGCAGTCGTATCCGATATAATAGAGAATGTACGCACAAGAGGCGATGAAGCCGTAAAGGAATACACGATAAAATTTGACGGCAAAGCGCCTGAATTCTTTGAAGTGCCAAAGGATGAGATATTCGCAGCTACAGCTCAGTGCGACCCTGAATTTATCGCAACGCTCAAAAAGGCAGCCGATAATATCCGTGATTTCCATGCGCGTCAGAAGCAGCAGAGCTGGCTCACGACAAAGGAAAACGGAGTTATAATGGGACAGCGTGTAAGAGGTCTTGCAAGGGTCGGACTTTACGTTCCCGGCGGCACTGCAGCCTATCCGTCATCTGTGCTTATGAACGCTATACCGGCGAAGATAGCAGGCGTAAAGGAGCTTATTATGGTAACTCCGCCGCTTAAAAACGGCAAGCCAAATCCCGATATAATGGCGGCTGCGGCTATAGCAGGGGTCGACAGGGTTTTCCTCATGGGCGGCGCTCAGGCTGTTGCAGCTCTTGCATACGGTACGGAAAGCGTTCCAAAGGTGGACAAGATAGTAGGTCCCGGAAATATCTTTGTTGCAACTGCAAAGAAGCTTCTTTACGGAAATGTTGATATCGACATGATAGCAGGTCCGAGTGAGATACTTGTTCTTGCAGACGAAACAGCAAAGTCCTCATTCCTTGCGGCTGACCTTATGTCACAGGCAGAGCATGACAGACTTGCATCTGCAATAATGGTGACAAATTCACAGAAGCTTGCGGACGAAACAGTAAAAGAGCTTGACCGTCAGATGCAGACACTTTCAAGAAAGGATATAATAGACGAGTCACTCACAAACTATGGAGTTATAATCGTATGCGATAATATGGACGAGGCTGTAAACATGGCTAATGAGCTTGCGCCCGAACACCTTGAAGTATGCTGTGAGAACCCTATGGAATATGTCGGCAGACTTGACAATGCAGGCTCGGTATTCCTCGGAAACTATTCTCCCGAACCGCTGGGCGATTATTTTGCAGGTCCTAACCACGTTCTCCCGACAAGCGGCACTGCAAGATTTTTCTCACCGCTTTCTGTAGACAGCTTTGTAAAGAAGTCAAGCTTCATATACTACACAGAGCAGGCGCTTGCTGACGACAAGGACGATATAGTGCGCTTTGCGAACACAGAGGGACTTACAGCTCACGCAAATTCAATAACCGTGAGATTTGAGGATAAATGATAAAAGGAAAGTGAAAAGGATATGTCATATGAATTATGTGAAAAGGTGAGTGAGCTTGAGCCTTATGAGCCTATAACGGGCAATTATCGGATAAGACTTGACGCTAATGAATCATTCTATTCCATGCCCGAAAATATAAAGAGAGAAATAAAGAATATTATAGACGAGCTTGATTTTAACAGATATCCCGACCCGATGGCTAAAAAGCTTATCGATGCTTTTTCGGCATATTACGGTATAGACCCCGATAATGTAACAGCGTCAAACGGCTCTGATGAAATGCTTTATCTTCTTTCATCTGCAATGCTCAAAAGAAACAGCACGGTAATAGTTGCCGAGCCGGATTTTTCAATGTACCGTTTTTATTCGTTCCTTTCGGAGAATACCGTGTTTGCGCTTGACAAGCCCGATTCCCTTAAAATAGACGTTGATGAGCTTATAAAGCTTGTTAATGACAAAAATGCGGATATGGTGATATTCTCAAATCCCTGCAATCCTACAGGTCAAGGCATAACTGCTGATGATGCGCGCAGGCTTGTAAAGTCTGTAAAAGCGCTTGTCGTGCTTGACGAAGCATATATGGACTTCTGGGATCAGCCTATACTCAAAGAAGCGGCTGACTATGATAATCTCATAGTTCTCAAAACAGCGTCAAAGGCTGTAGGCTCGGCAGCGCTCAGACTCGGCTTTGCCGTATGCGGCAGGAAGCTTACAAAGGCGCTCAGAGCAATAAAATCACCGTATAACGTAAACAGCCTGAGTCAGGCGATAGGAACATGTATCTACAGCCACAAGGATATGCTTGACGAAAGACGCGATACGATAATCAGGAACACAAAACAGCTTTACAATGAGCTTCTTGCTCTCAAACAGAATTATAAGCTCCCTTTCGATATACACGAGCCTTGTGCAAACTTTGTTTTTGTAAGGACGGAGCTTGCAAAGGATATTTTTGAATATCTCCTTTCAAACGGTATAGCCGTCAGATATTTCGGCAGTGCCTCGGCGCTCAGGATAACGGCAGGCAGCGAAGAAGAAAATTCCGAGCTTATGAAATTTATCGAAAGATACATTATTGAGAAATATATCTCCGCAGATAATTGAATTTTTGATATATTTGTAAAAAAATAAAGTAATTAAAGTTTCAAAGCTTTAATTATTGTTTACAAATGTTATAAAAAGAGTTATACTATAGGCAGCGCTTTACGGATGTTGAGCGCTGCCTGTAATTTGTTGATGAAAAGGGCATAAAAACAGCCTTTGCCGTACACGGCGGTTTCGGACTTGTTGTTGATGCTGCAGGAGATCTTGAAGTAGACTGTCACCATACTATCGAAGACACGGGAATAGTTTTGGGCAAGGCTTTCAACGAGGCATTGGGTGATAAAGGCGGAATAAAGCGTTTCGGAAGCTTTTATGTGCCGATGGATGAAGCGCTGGGATTTTGCTCTCTGGATATCAGCGGCAGACCTTTCCTTGTATTCGATGCGGAATTTCCCGAGGAAAGAATAGGGGGTTATGACACCTGCATGACAGAGGAGTTCATGAGGGCGTTCGCATATAATTCCGGGATAACGCTGCACCTTAAAGCTTTGTACGGAAAAAATTCCCACCACATAGCCGAAGCGCTTTACAAGGCGCTCGGACATGCTTTGAAGGAAGCTGTGGAGCTTTCGGGAGATGCAATGCCGCTGTCAACAAAAGGCGTATTGTAAGAATGGTTATGTAAAAATACTTTTTGGAAGGAAGTTATATGTTATGTTAGTTTTGCCTGCAATAGATATCAAGGACGGAACATGCGTCCGTTTGTATAAAGGAGATTATTCAACAGCTCATAAGGTAGCAGAAAGCGCTGTTGATACGGCAAAAAAGTTTGAAGCTGACGGCGCAAAGTGGCTGCACATGGTAGACCTTGACGGCGCTAAGGACGGAAAAAGGGTGAATTCCGACCTTATACTCAGCGTAAGAAAAAACTGCGGTCTTAATATAGAGGTAGGCGGCGGTATTCGTGATATGAAGGCTGTCGAGTTCTATTTAAACAACGGTATCGACAGGGTTATACTCGGCTCTGCGGCGATAAAAGACCCTGATTTTGTAAAAGAGGCTGTCAGGAAATATCCCTCAAAGATAGCTGTCAGCATAGATGCGCGTGATGGTATGGTATCGGCTGACGGCTGGACGGATACATCCGAGGTCGATTATATAGAGCTTGCAAAGCAGATGGAGGATATCGGCGTACAGTATATAATTTTCACCGATATCTCAAAGGACGGCATGCTTTCAGGTCCGAATCTCCCTATGCTCGATGAGCTGAAATCATCAGTCAAATGCAATGTAATAGCATCAGGCGGAGTTGCAAATCTTATGGATATAATCAATCTTTCCGCGCTCAATATCTACGGTGCGATAAGCGGAAAGGCTGTATATACAGGTGCGCTTGATCTCAAACAGGCTCTTCTTGCGGCAAGCGCCGTAGAGGATGCCGTAGAGGAAAATATATCGGGAGAGTAATAAAATGGCGGATAAATTCGATTTTATAGAGGACTATTTCAAAAAAGGGGAGCTTCTTCCTGCGATAGTGCAGGAGCGTTCTAACGGACAGGTGCTGATGCTTGCTTATATGAACCGTGAGTCTATGAGAAAGACATTTGAAACAGGCTATACATGGTTCTACAGCCGTTCAAGGCAGGAGCTTTGGAACAAGGGCGCAACGAGCGGCCATTTGCAGAAGGTCATAGACGTCAAGGGCGACTGCGACAAGGATACGCTTCTTGTTATAGTTGACCAGACAGGTCCTGCATGTCATACGGGAAGTCATTCATGCTTTT
>ONVG01000040.1 GCA_900321195.1 uncultured Eubacteriales bacterium | reverse complement strand
CATATTATACCAACATGGTTGCTGATACCTTTTGTCTGTCAGCTTCTTTGTATTGCAGTCTTCCCACTTACCAAGTTTGAACATTGGTGGGAAAATAATACGCATAAACTGTCTGTTTCCTTTTTACTTGGGCTACCAGTTGCATATTGGCTATGTACACATGGTATGACACATGAGTTGGAGCATCAGATGGTGTACGACTACGTGCCCTTTATCCTGCTGCTAATGGCATTGTTCGTGACCACAGGCGGCATCTGCATCAAGGGCGACCTCAGGGCTACCCCGCTGATGAATTGCGCCATCCTGAGCACAGGTTTCCTGCTGGCTTCCTTTATGGGAACAACAGGCGCAGCTATGCTGCTTATCCGCTTACTGCTACAGACAAACAGTCAGCGCAAGTACACCACTCATACGGTACTGTTCTTTATAGCAATGGTAGCTAACTGCGGTGGAATTCTTACTCCATTGGGAGACCCTCCATTATTCTTGCTTTTCCAAAAGGGCACACCCTTTGACTGGTTCCTGGGCTTAGCTCCCGAATGGCTGACGACAGGACTCTTGATGCTGCTGGTTTACTTTGTGATGGACAGTATCTTCTACAAGCGAGAGGCTCACGAGAGACTGAAAGCCGACGAGGCAGAACAGGAGGAAATTACCGTTACCGGACTTATCAATCTGAGAAGCTGGTGGGATATCACCGACGGCAAATGGATGGATGAGGCAAGGCTTGACGGCGACAAATATGCTATGGTCGGAAAACAGCTTGCCGGAACGCTCGGCGTAAAAGCAGGAGACATAATAGAAGTAAAGGGCGCTAAGGGTAATGAAGAGCTGAAAATAGTCGGCGTCTTTGAATCCGGAGATGAGGAAGAAAACTGTATTTTCACAACGCTTTCGGCAGCTCAGAGACTTTCCGGCGCAGAGGGCAGATATAAAAAAGCCGAGGTCAGCGCTATTACATCGCCTGATGATGAGCTGGCTCAGAAGGCGGCGAAAAATCCCGATCTTCTCAGCGGAGATGAATATGACCTCTGGTACTGCACCGCTTATGTAAGCTCGATATGCTTTCAGATACAGGAGGCTATCCCTGAGGCTTCTGCAAGGGCTGTAAGACAGATAGCGGATTCCGAAGGAAAGATACTTGAAAAGACAGAGCTTCTTATGGCTCTTATCACACTTATGAGTCTTATCGGCGCAACTCTCGGTATTTCAAATCTTGTTACATCAAGCGTAATGGAGCGCTCCTTTGAGCTTGCTCTTATGAAAGCGGTCGGAGCGAAAAACGGACAGATAACACGTCTTGTTATGACTGAAATAATACTGACTTCCATAGCAGGCGCGGCGGCAGGCTATTTTATAGGCTATGCTTTCGCGCAGATAATCGGTCAGACAGTATTTTCTTCCGCTATTGAGATGAGCGGAATGGTAGCCTTTTTGGTAACTGTACTTGTAATCGCCGTTACACTCGTCGGAAGCATACCCGCTATGAGAATGATACTCAGACTTCGCCCGTCAGAAGTCCTTCACGGCGGACATTAAGGGGGAACATGAATGAATAAAAGACAAAGAATGTTCGTCAGAATGGTGCTTGCATCACTTCTCAGACGGCGGTCGAGAATGATAATCGCCCTGCTTGCGATAGTGGTAGGAGCAACGATATTGTCGGGACTCGGCATGATATACTATGATGTTCCCCGTCAGATGAGCGCACAGTTCAGAAGCTACGGCGCAAATATCATATTTGTTCCAAAGGACGGAGATGATATGACTGATGAAGCTATAAGAAAGGGGATAGAGGTTTTCCCGTCCGATAAGTTAGAGGGCTATACACCATACAGATATGAAAACATGAAGTTCAACAATCAGCCTGTAACACTGGCAGGAACGGATTTTTCATCCGTTCTGAAAACAAGCCCTTACTGGCATATTTCAGGTGAGCTGTCGGACGGAAACGGAGGCTCGCTTGTCGGCAGAAAGATAGCCGAGAAATTCGGTCTTAGCGTCGGTGACAGCATAAGTCTGCTCAATTCCTTTGAGATAACAGACGATAAGGACATAACGGGTATCCCCGATTATGAGATATACACAGACCCTCAGACGGGTGAAAAATACTGTGACCACAGTATTGACCTTAAAGTTTCAGGAATACTTGAAACAGGCGGCTCTGAGGAGGATTATATCTATGTCACTCTTGCCGACCTGGGCAGCCTTATGCTCAGCGACAGGAGCTGCGATATCGTTGAGGTGAGTGTGGCTGCAAGGGAGGATGAGCTGAAAGGCTATCTTGATAAGATAAACAAAAGCTCTTATCCTTTGACGGCAAAGCCCGTAAAGAGAGTGACGGCATCCGAAAGCACAGTGCTTTCAAAGCTTGAAGCTCTTGTACTTATAGTTACACTGGTAGTTCTTGCGCTTACCATGATATGTGTTGCAACTACCATGATGGCTGTTATTGCCGAAAGACGGCGCGAGATAGGTCTGCGAAAGGCTCTCGGAGCGCTTGATTCAAGCATTGTGCTCGAATTTCTGTCAGAGGGACTGGTTTTAGGCGCTGTCGGCGGAATACTCGGCTCTGTTCTTGGATATTTGTTTGCGAATGCGGTAAGCATGAATGTTTTCAGCAGTGCGATAACGTTCCGCCCGCTTCTTCTGCCTGTTACGATAATTGCGTCAGTCATAGTTACGGGTCTTGCGTGTCTTATACCTATCAGAAGTGCTGTGGATGTTGACCCTGCGCTGGTTCTGAAAGGCGAGTGAGGAGGAATTATTATGAAATTATTGGAGCTTAAAAATGTAACAAAAAGATACGGGAGCCTTTATGCTCTTGATAAGGTAAGTCTGAGCATAGACAAGGGCGAGTGGATAGCTATTATGGGACCGTCAGGCTCCGGAAAAAGTACTATGATGAATATTATAAGCTGTATGGACAAGCCTACAGAGGGACAAGTCATCTTTGACGGCAGGGATATCACAAAGGACAGCAGAAAAAAGCTGACTGAATTCCATAGAGATAAGATAGGACTTGTTTTCCAGCAGTTCCACCTTATCAATTATCTTAATGCAGTGGAAAATGTCATGGTCGCTCAGTATTACCACAGTATGCCCGATGAAAAGGAAGCTTTGGAGGCTTTGGAAAGAGTCGGTCTTAAAGACAGGGCAAAGCATCTTCCGAGTCAGCTTTCGGGCGGTGAACAGCAGAGAGTTTGTATTGCAAGAGCGCTCATAAATTCTCCGGAGCTTATTTTAGCCGATGAACCGACAGGCAACCTCGATGAAGCAAATGAAAACATTGTTCTTGATCTTTTCAAACAGCTTCATAAGGAGGGCACGAGCCTTATTGTCGTTACTCACGACCCCGAAGTCGGAGAGGTAGCTCAGCGTGTAGTGCGCCTTGAACACGGAAAAATCGTTTCCGACAAGAAAAACGATCATTTTGGCGTCTGACAGGTGGTGAAAGCATTGAATAAAAAAACATTCATAAATATATTATTCACATTAACAGCTTCGGCTGTCATAGCATTATCTTTTTCATCCTGCGGCAGCGACAACGAGACTGTTGATCACAATGACGGCACATACTCCGGCAGGAGCAGCGATTTTGAAGAAGATGAAAGCGGCAACGGCGCAGGCTACGGTGAAGTAAGCATCAAGATAGAAAACAATAAGATAACCGCCTGCACATTTAAGATGTACAATCTTGACGGTACTCTGAAAGATGAAAGCTACGGAGCAGACCTTTCGCGCGAAAACAGACTGAAAGCGCAGAAGGCTGTACAGTCTGCAAACAAGTATGCATCTGCGCTCATAGGAAAAAGCTCTGCGGAGGATATTGATGCTATAAGCGGCGCGACAATATCCTGCAAGGAATTCAAAGAGGCGGTCGGCAATGCCCTGAAAAAAGCAGAGAAGGCCTGACATGACAGGCTGCCGGTACGGAGGAAAGCGTGATGAAAGCTGTAAAAATAATGGTGCATATTTTTCTGAGCCTGACAGCAGCTTTTCTGTTGGCAGGTGTTCCGATGCTGTATGTTCTTGACATGTCAAAGGGAAAGGATATTGATGCAGTGTCAGGCGCAAGTATAAAGCTTCCCGACAAGCCTTCGGGAGATTATATAGTTCTGCTTAACCGCTCACTCCATGAGGATTCTGTTGACGACTGGATAAAATTTTTTCGTGACGGTGAGCTGAATGTTATTTTTGACGATATAAGCTGTATAACTGCTCAGTCGGATGCAGCTGCTGTACAGATGGCTGAACGCTTTCAGGCGCAGCTTCCCGAAAATCAGATGAGGTTACGCACCGAAAATCCGACTCTGCTTGTTTCAAAAGCAGAAAACGGCTGTATTGACGCGGCAATATTCTCAAAAGAAATGGCTGATTCGCTGAAATTAAGACCTGAAACAAACAAAAGCATAGTCTGCATATCTGTGAAGGGCGGTGAAGATGAATGAGAAGGGCAAATATATTTCTTGTCATAGGGATAATACTGAGCTTTCTTTTTCATTCGCTTTCCGGCAGCATAAGGCTGTTCGGCGCAGATGCAGGCTCTCCGAAAATTACGGCATATATATGTCTGGCGTTTGCAGGGCTTCATGTTATCATCACAACGATACTGACAGTCAGAACGCTTACAGCCATACACAAAAGCGGCAAAAGCTATTTCAGAGAGAATAAGCTTTTCTGGACAAGGCGGATAACAGGATTTGTATTGATAATTCCGCTGCTTATGCACCTGCTTATTTTCAGCGGTACAGGAGACGAAGCATACAGGCTCGTTTTTTTTCACAGCGGCAGACTTATCTCTCAGATACTGCTGATCGCCGCGCTTGCGCTGCATATATTGACAAATATCCGTCCGGCGCTTATCGGGCTGGGAATTAAAGCCGGAAGGCTGCTTTCAGCTGATATCTGCTTTGTGCTTTCGGTGGTGCTTCTGTTGTGCTGCTGTGCTTTTTGCGTTTACTATCTGCGCTGGATGACGTTCTGATATGAAAGGAAAAGGAAAATGTTTATAAATAAAAGAAAAATAAAAATTGCCGTTACGGATATTCTGCTGCTTGTATGCAGTGCGCTTTACTGTATCGGTATAAAATACTGGTTCCCTGTTTGCAAAGCATCGGGAGATATGATAATGAGCTGTCATTGGGCAGGAGAGGCGCTTTTTGCTCTTGCTGTTTTGCTTTGCGTGCTGTCTGCTGCGCATATTTTCATACCTGACGAAAAAATAAAATCGGGTATTGATATTTCATTGGCAGGAATTGCGGTGTTCGCCATGCTGATACCCGGAAATATAATCTCCCTGTGCAAAAGCAGCGACATGATATGCAGGAACGGCACATCCATGTGGACGTCTGTTTTTATGATATTGCTTATTATCATAGCAGCGGCGGATATTTTTATATACCTGCAGTCGCTTTCAGGCGGAAAGCATAAAAGAAACAGATCGGGTGAGGGCGTATGAAATTTTCTTTCAGTATTGCCTGCCGTAATATCAGGCGCAGGCCGGTCAGGGCTGTACTTATGTGCATAATAATCCTTCTTCTGTCGTTTACGGCGTTTATCGGAGGGTATCTTATAATCAGCCTTCAGAACGGCCTTGACGGATACCGCGCAAGGCTTGGCGCGGATATTGTAGTGATACCGTCATCTGCACAGGGACACGGTACAGTAGATAACGTTCTTTTACAGGGAATTACGGGAAATTATTATATTCCGCAGGAAAGCCTTAAAAAGCTTGAAGGTATAGAGGGAATAGAAAAAAAGGCCGGACAGTTTTATCTTACCTCTGCAAAGGCAAGCTGCTGCAGCGCAAGAGTTCAGATTATCGGCTTTGACCCCGAAACAGACTTTACAATAATGCCGTGGATAAACAGCAGTATCGACAGAGATATCGGCGACGGTGAAATTATTATAGGGGCAGATATAGCCTATCCTGCTTATGATACACTGCGCTTTTACGGAGAAAGCTACCGCGTTGCAGGTCAGCTTGAAAAAACAGGTACAGGACTTGACAATTCTGTTTTTACAAACAGAAACACCATAAAGAAAATAGCGGAGTCTGCGGCAAACACAATTGAAAGAGAAACACTGAAAGGTATAGATACAGAAAATGCCGTTTCATGTGTGCTTATCAAGGTAAAGGACGGTTTCGAGTCTTCTGCTGTTGCCGATGATATAAACATCCATGTTTCAAAGGTAAGGGCAACTCCGTCTGTAAGCATGATAGGCTCTGTTGCCGAGGGCTTCGGGAACGTATCGTTTTTTATCGGTGTAATTACTGTCGGGATATGGATAATTGCTGTTATAATTATAACAGTCGTGTTTGTTCTTATGATAAACGGCAGGAAAAAGGAATTTGCTGTTCTGCGCGTGGCAGGCGCATCAGGAAAAATGATAGTTTCGGCAGCTGCGGCAGAGGCGGCTCTTATCTGTGCGGCGGGTGCGGTCACAGGACTTGCTGTTTCTGCGCTTCTTACATCACCTCTTTCCGAAAGCATAAGACATCATTTTTCGCTTCCGTTTATGCAGCCTGACGCTGTAACTGTTGCTGTACTTTCATTTGGAGCAGTCATAATGCCGCTTGCTGTCGGAGTTCTTTCAGCTTTGCTGTCTGCTCTCAGAATAACCGGAAACGAAACAGGACTTTTGCTGAGGGAGGATGCATGATGAAACTGAAAACGGAAAATGTCGGAAGGATGTATTTTCGCGGCAGCAGCAGCGCAAATTACTTTTATGCGGTAAGAGGACTTGATTTTGAGCTTGAAGAGGGCTGCGTGACGGTTATAACCGGAAGATCGGGCAGCGGAAAAACCACTCTTATCAATATGCTCTGCGCTCTCCTTGTACCGTCTGAGGGAAAAGTGCTGCTTGACGGAAATGATATATATTCAATGAGTGACAAGGAGCGCTCTGTCCTGCGGAACCGCTGCTTCGGGATAATACCTCAGGGACAGACGGGACTTCAATGTCTTACAGTGTCTGAAAATGTTCTTTTGCCGTTATCCATGTACGGCAAGGCAAAGGGTAAAGAGGACAAGGCAAGGGAGCTTCTTGAAAAATTGGGTATAGCAGACCTTTGGGACGTTTATTCAAATGAGCTTTCCGGCGGTGAGCTGAGAAGAATGTCCGTTGCAAGGGCGCTTATAAACGCCCCTGAGATAATTGTTGCCGATGAGCCTACGGGAGACCTTGACGCAGACACTACGGCGCTTGTTATGGAGCTGCTGAAAAAACGCGCAGAAAACGGAGCCTCTGTGCTTATCGTGACGCATGACAGGGACGTTTTGCCCTATGCCGACAAAATAATGTCAATGGAAAAGGGTATTTTACAAGAAACACATAACTAAGGGAGGTAATACTGTGGAACACAAAAAGGTATCGATAATAGGCGCAGGCTTTGTTGGAGCTTCTGTAGCATATTCCCTGATGCTTGACAATATAGCCGATGAGATAGCGCTTATTGACATTGATAATAAAAAAGCTTGCGGCGAAGCTGACGATATAGCTCACGGTGTTGAAGGGATATCGAATACGGCGATATATTCCGGATATCACAGTGATTGCCGGGACAGCAGTATTATAGTTATGACCGCAGGCAGAGGAAGGCTTCCTGGTGAGAGCCGCCTTGATCTTGCTGCTGAGAATATGAAAACACTTCGCAGTGTTGCTGATTCTTTATCAGGATACTATAACGGATGTCCGATACTGATGATATCGAACCCTGTTGATATACTGACAGCAGGCGCAGAAAAGCTGCTCGGAACTCCGGAGGGCAGGATATTCGGCTCAGGCTGTATGCTTGATTCCTCACGCTTCATAAGGCGCATAGCGCAAACTGTTTTTCCAAAAGACAGGGCGGCTCAGTCGGGCTGCGCTGAAAAAATAAAGGCTTTTGTCATTGGTGAACACGGTGACGCTCAGATACCTTTATGGAACAGTGTTTACGTATGCGGAAAGCCTGCTGAGGAATACTGCGCGGAGAATAATATCATCTGGAACGAGGATGTAAGACAGACTATCTTTACAGAAACCAAAAACATGGGCTCGTCAATTATCAGGGCAAAGGGAAGAACAAATTACGGCATAGCCGTATGTGCCTGCCGTATAATAAGAGCTGTGCTGAATGACGAGGACTTTACGGCTTCCGTAAGCAGTACGCTTGGGCTTGGCAGTCATGAAATAAAAGCCGCCTTGTCGCTGCCGTCCGTTATCGGAAATAAGGGCGTTGTTTCAAGAGCGGCAGTCACGCTTGACGATACAGAGAAAAAGGCTTTTGAAAAAAGCGCTGCGGAAATGAGAGACATGCTTAAAAAGCTGCTTTGAACCATAAACAAACCGGAGGTTTTACCGCTATGAAAAAGAACACCGTTCCTGCGGATAACAATTCAAACGTAAAGCCCGATAAAGCTCCGGCAGTCAATATAATCGGAGCAGGACTTGCAGGACTTTCGGCTGCGCTCACGCTTGCCCGTATGGGTATTCCGTGCAGGCTCATTTCGCCTATGCCGTCGGAAAGAGCGCAGTCCGTAATGGCAGAGGGCGGTATAAATGCTTCTCTTGATACGATGGGAGAGAACGACAGTCCGACGGAGCATTACAATGACACGATGAAGGGCGGCATATATCTTGCCGACCCTAATGCCGTATGGAACCTTTGCAGCAAAGCGCCGGAAACTGTCAGAATGCTTTTATCTCTCGGCGCGGCTCTCAGAACGGAAAACGGCAGACCTGTTCTCAGAAATTTCGGCGGACAAAAGAAAAAGCGCACCGCTTACGCAAAAAGCAGTACGGGAAAGATACTCATGACTGCGCTTATAGACGCGGTAAGACGCTATGAAGCCGAGGGACTTGTGCAAAGATATTCTCATCACAGACTGTATTCGCTGAATATAAAAAACGGAGAATGCTTTGGCGCAGGGATAGCCGATATTCACAACAGAACTGTTACAGATATAAAAGGCTCTGTCATACTTGCAGGCGGCGGGATGAACAGTCTTTTTCCGGGACTTACAACAGGCTCGACAGTCAATACCGGAGATGTCACTGCGCTTGCCTTTGTCAGCGGCGCAGAGCTTGCAGATGCTGAATTTATACAGTATCACCCTACGACATTTCCGATATCGGGAAAAAGATGTCTTATCAGCGAAGCCGCAAGAGGTGAGGGCGGACGGCTGTTTGTTCTGCGGAAGAATGAGCCGTGGTATTTCATGGAAGGAAAATATCCGGAGCTTGGAAATCTTAGTCCGAGAGATGTTGTTTCAAGAGAGATAGAGCTTGTGCGGAAAGATAAGGACTGCGGCAATCAGGTCTTTCTTGATATGACAGGACTTGACAGCTCAGTTTGGGAAAACAAGCTTTCCGACCTGCGTGAGGAATGTATAAGATATCTTGGCAAAGACCCTGCCGCGGTGCCTGTAGAGGTGTCGCCGGGAATACATTATTTTATGGGCGGAATAAATGTTGACGAAGCCCACCGTACAAGTATTTCACGGCTTTATGCAGCCGGAGAGTGCGCCTGTCAGTATCACGGTGCGAACCGTCTTGGAGGAAATTCCATGTTAGGCGCTGTTTTCGGCGGACAGACAGCAGCACAGACCGCAGCGGCAGAGGTCAATGCGGATAATACGGGTGAAGAGCTGATATCGGGTATCGCTACCGATATCATGCAGCCGGTATGTGTTCCTGAAAAGGCTGCAAGGCTGCTTCGGGAGTCACTGGGTATTTTCCGCAGAGGTGATATTCTTGAAGATGCTGTACACGAAATGCAGGAGCTTATTGACAGAGAAAAAAACACTCTGCAAAGGAACCGCATGCTGCTCGGTCAGGCTGTTCTGCTCAGTGCGCTGAACCGTAAGGAAAGCAGGGGAGCGCACACAAGGACAGATCATCCCGAAAGAGATGATAAGAATTACCGCAAAACGACAGTCGCCGTCTTTGACGGGAAGAAAATAAAGATCGGTTTTCGTGACATACCTGAAAAAAGAGGTGAAGTCAAGTGAAGTACATGCTTGAGATATGGCGGCAAAAAAACAAGGATACAAAGGGCTTTTTCAGAACATACTTATACGAAACGGCATCCGATACCGTTACGGTCGCCGCTGCGCTTTCCGAGCTTAACGAGAGAGAAACACTTTTTGATATTGACAGCAATGTATCGGATAAGATAGTATGGGAATGCAGCTGTCTGCAAAAGAAATGCGG
>ONVG01000212.1 GCA_900321195.1 uncultured Eubacteriales bacterium | reverse complement strand
CCTGCCCCTGCGGATATATCCGGTCATAACCGCGATAATATCATCGTCCTTTATTCCGTATTCCTTATTGATGCAGTTATCGCCGAGTATGACATAATCATCAGGGCGCACCTCTATTACCCTGTGCAGAATATAATAATCAGGCGGACGGCGGTAGAGAACAACATCTCCTACACGGCACCGCTCTCCGCTCCTTTTTGAAACAATGAACATATCCTTACCCTGACGGAGAAGCGGGAGCATACTCACTCCGACATTGGTATAGGTAAGACTGCCGTTTTTTTCGATATAGTCCTCAAAGCGAAGTTTATTATCCATCTATCGCACCGATACCTTTAAGGCTGCTGATAATTTTCCTTACATCCTTCTCAATGGTTTCACGCGGAGCATCGTACATCTTCATCATTTCCTGAATAATGCGCTCCTCCGTAGTATCTTTTTTCATAAGGTCAAGTATTGCTCCAAGAGTTTCATTGCCTTTGACAACGCCGGAAAAATCCGCATTGCCTGTAGGAACAATGATAGTGTCATTTCCGGTTTTGTGTACAAGAAAATTTTTGTTGAGCTTCATTTTATTCATCCTTTCATCGTATTGTAAGACAGCTCGGCTGCCGAGATATCCATATTGCATCCAAGACGCCAGAAAGCAGTATGTTCTGCCATTCTGTCAATAAGCACAAGTGTTTTTATAAGAGCCTGACTGTCGGCAGGTCTGTAAGTTTGTTGGAGAAGCATGGTATAGGCTTCGCCCTTTGTGATACTTCTTATACAGTTTTCGTCTGCTCTTTCAAGAATACAGACGGCTTTAAGAGGTACGGCTATATTTGTGCTCAGTCTGTGTTTGCCGTTATACGGTGTGCCAAAAACTACAGCTCCGTTATCGTCAACATGAATAAGCGGCTTATCGTCATTGACCATAACGGCACGTTCACCAAGAAGTGTGTGCCACAGCCTTGTATGAGTTGATTTGCCGGTGCCGCTTTTAGCGGTAAAAATATAGCATCCCCCGTCAACAGCGACAGCCGAGCCGTGAAAGAGAAATGTATCATACTCCGGCATTTTTTCGGCTATTTTACGGTATACGGCAAGCTCCTCCAAATAATCATCCGGCGACACATGCGGTGTGCGGCCTTCGGCGGTGTCCGCTGCGGCTGATTTTTTCCTTTCATAGTCAATATCCGCCTGTGTTATAGAAACAGTAATATCAGGTTCACATACACAGCTGTATTCCTTACAATAGTCATGTACCTTTTTGTACAGAGAGTTTATTTCTATTATTTTTCCTGCCATTTTATATGTACCTGTCATTGCGCTGCTCCTTTACTTTGAATTACAATTAAATTATACATTTTTTTATTTCTTTTTTCAACACTTAATAAACACCAGCGGAGTGCCTCCGCCGGCGGCAAGCTGCCGCTCCCGATTCGCGTTGTCGCTCACTCCGTTCCGCTCTGATTGCAGACCATAACTTTATTCACGCGCCGCAAGCTTTGCATCAGGTATCAGGTGCAGCAAAGTTTAATAGAAAAAAGAACTTGTAAATTTTGATATAATAGCCGTAAAGCGCACCGTAAGGGGCGTGTCGGCGGACGTAGAAAACCGGCGCTCGTGCGCCGCCGCACCGGATGTGCGTGCATAGCAGTAAAAGTTAGTGCAAAGTAAGCGCGCTTTACCGCGCGAAAACGTAATCGGCACCGGCAGCTTGCCGGCGCGCGTGAACGTAATCGACAGCGGAGGCACTCCGCCGGAGTGAGGAGAGCTTTGCTTTTTTGTTTTGAGATCTCATGAGTGTTTCGCCTATTAGTACGGCATCAACGCCTGCACTTTCTAAGGCGGCTGTGTCCTCAGCACTCTTTATTCCGCTTTCCGATACGAATACTATATCCTGCGGCACTGCTTCACGAAGTCTGCGGCTGTTTCCGGTATCAACGGAAAAATCTCTCAGGTCACGGTTGTTTACTCCGATGATTTTTGCGCCGCATTTTAAGGCAGTTTCCACTTCTTTTTCATCATGCGCTTCAACGAGCGCAGAAAGTCCCAGATGAGCGGACAGCTCAATATATTCACTGAGCTGTGATTCCCTCAGAATAGCACATATCAGCAGTACAGCCGATGCGCCTAAAAGCCTTGCCTGATATATCATATACTCGTCAACGGTGAAATCCTTCCTCAGACAAGGTATCGATACAGTCTTTGATATTTCTTCAAGATATCTGTCACTTTTTGGGCAATTCGGAAACTCTTTGTATAAGCTCCTGTAATGTCATAATGCGCTTATAAGCTTCACAGCGCTCCGCTGCATGCTCTGCAAGCTTATCAAGTATAGTCATTTTATACCTCCGCTCTGTTGCTCACTGCGATGAATTTTTCAAGCGTTTTTGCGGCTTTGCCTGAGTCTATAAGCTCGGCTGCAAGCTTTACGCCGTCTTTCATGCTGTCTGCCTTTCCTGCAATGTAAAGCGCCGCTCCTGCATTCATAAGCACTGCATTTCTGTGTACGCCCTTTTCTCCGCTGAGTATCGCTCTTGTTATCTCAGCATTCTCAGCAGGCGTACCGCCTTTAAGCTCGTCCTTTGTGCAGCACTCAAACCCGAACTGCTCCGGTGTTATCGTGTATGTCTTGAACCAGCCGTCTTTTATCTCGCATACCTTTGTCGGTGAACTGAGCGATATCTCATCAAGCTTGTCTGTTCCGTAAACGACCATTCCTCTTTTTACTCCCAAATCGATAAGAACCCGAGCAAGCGGCTCTACAAGATAATCGTCATACACGCCAAGAAGCTGCATTGTCGGTGACGCAGGATTTGTAAGAGGGCCAAGTATATTGAACACGGTGCGGAAACCAAGCTCACGCCTTATCGCTCCGACATATTTCATTGATGTATGATATTTCTGCGCGAAGAAGAAACACATTCCCACCTCATTAAGAAGCTCGATGCAGCGCTCCGGACTTTGCTCTATATTGACTCCGAGAGCTTCAAGACAGTCTGCTGTTCCGCATTTTGAAGATGCGGCTCTGTTGCCGTGCTTTGCCACCTTGACGCCGCCTGCCGCAGCCACAAGCGCAGACGTTGTTGAAATATTGAAGCTCTGTGCATTGTCGCCGCCCGTTCCGACTATCTCAAGCACGTCCATTCCCGTTTCTACCTTTACAGCATGATCTCTCATAGCCGCAGCGCAGCCTGATATTTCAGATGTAGTTTCAGCCTTTGCGCTCTTTGTTGAAAGCGCCGCAAGAAAAGCGGCGTTCTGTGTCGGTGTAGTTTCACCGCTCATTATCTCATTCATTACCGCATAAGCTTCATCATAGGTCAGAGCATCCTTGCGCCTTCGGGCGTCATTATCGATTCCGGATGGAACTGTACGCCGAATATCATTTTTTCCCTGTGCTGTACTGCCATTATCTCTCCGTCAGCGGTCTCTGCGGTTATTTTCAGACAGTCGGGCATTGTCGCCCTGTCAGCCGCAAGTGAATGATAACGTGCAACAAGCGTTCTTTGCGGACAGCCCTCAAACAGCGGTGAGTCCGTATCAAGTATCGCCTCGGACTGCTTGCCGTGCATGAGCTGGGATGCGTATGTTATTACCGCGCCGAATGCCTGACATATCGCCTGATGTCCTAAGCATACGCCGAGTATCGGTATATCGGAGCCAAGCTCCTTTACAACGTCCGTTATTATTCCGGCGTTTTCAGGTCTGCCGGGACCAGGGGAAAGTATTATCTTATCGGGTGAAAGCGCCCTTATCTCATCAACTGTAAGCTCGTCATTCCTTATGACTTTTATATCCGGCTCGATACTGCCGACAAGCTGGTACAGATTATATGAAAAGCTGTCATAATTATCTATAAGTAATATCATAATTCTTCCTCCACCGATAATTCCAATGCTTTCAGTGACGCCTTAGCCTTGTTAAGACATTCCTGATATTCCTTTTCAGGCTCGGAGTCTGCAACTATTCCCGCGCCGCTCCTTACGAATACTTTTCCGTTTTTCTTGTATGCTATCCTTATAGCTATGCATGTATCCATGTTTCCCGAAAAGTCTATATATCCTATCGCTCCGCCGTATATTCCGCGCTTATTGTTTTCAAGCTCGCCTATGAGCTGACACGCTCTTATTTTCGGCGCTCCCGAAAGCGTTCCTGCCGGAAGCACTGCCTCTATCGCATCAAAAGCATCCTTGTCATCACGTATTATACCTCTTACAGTTGAGCCTATATGCATTACATGAGAAAAGCGCTCTATCGAATGGAGCTTTTCTACCTCAACAGTGCCGAACCTGCTTATTTTTCCGAGGTCATTCCTTCCGAGGTCTACAAGCATGTTATGCTCTGCAAGCTCCTTTTCGTCTGAAAGAAGCTCCTTTTCAAGTGCCCTGTCCTCCTCGTCCGTTTTTCCTCTCGGACGTGTGCCTGCAAGCGGGAATGTATGGAGTACGCCGTTTTCAAGCCTTACGAGCGTTTCGGGAGATGCTCCTGCGACCTCCACATCCGTTCCCGAAAAATAGAACATATACGGCGACGGATTTATCGTCCTGAGAACTCTGTATGTATTCAGCAGACTTCCCTCAAATTCAGCGCTCAGCCTGTTTGAAAGCACTATCTGGAAAATATCGCCCTCTCTGATATGCTCCTTTGCTTTTTCTACCATAGCGCAGTACTTTTCCCTGTCAAACAGCGGCTTTACCTCGCTTTTCAGAACAGCCTTTTTTTCATGCGCCTTTTCTCCGTGTCTGAGAAGGTCTGCAAGCTGTTTAAGCTCCATCACTGCGCGGTTGAAGTTTACCTCCATGTTGTCAAGCCTGATATTCGCTATCAGTATGAGCTTCTGACGAACATTGTCAAAAGCTATGAGCTTGTCAAAAAGCATCAGGTCAACATCCTTGAATTCCTCGCTGTCCTCGACACTGCATCTTACTTGCGGCTCGCTGTAGCCGAGATAATCATAAGAGAAATATCCGACAAGACCGCCGGTGAATGACGGCAGATAGCTGATATGCGGACTTCTGTACTTTTTGAGAAGCTGTCGGAGAAATCCCGACGGGTCATCGGTGGAGATAGTTATTTCTCCTGCTTTGAGAGTGTTGTTTATACATGTTATCTCCATTTCAGGCTCATAGCCGAGAAATGTATATCTTCCCCATGTATCGTTGGCGTGTGCGGATTCGAGCATGAAGCAGTGCGCCGATACGTTTTTGAGGATA
>ONVG01000089.1 GCA_900321195.1 uncultured Eubacteriales bacterium | reverse complement strand
CAGGCATCCTGTAAAGCTTGTTGTGAAGTCCTTCATTAACAAGCTCATGCAGAGATTTTCCGAAAATATTTGACTCCCAGAGCTTCGACGGGTCTTCGCGGAATTCTCTGAGAAGATATTCAACAAGCTCTTCGGACTGCTGCTCGGAGCCGACTATCGGTGTTATCTCTGTGCGTATAGTTGTTTTCATCATGTGTACAGACGGCGCATTTGCCCGCAGTCTTACTCCGTATCTTCCGCCCTGCTTTATTATTTCCGGATCTTCAAGCGTAAGCTCATCCATAGACGGCATTACTATACCGTAACCCGTTTCGTTTACATCTTCATATGCCTGACGAAGCTTTTCGTACTTTTTCCTGATATCCGAAAGCTCCGACATAGCATCAAGAAGTCCGCCCTCATCATCTATATCTATACCTGTCTTTTCGCCAAGCACTTTATAAAACAAAGACTCGTCAAGCTCGACTCTTAATCTTGCTCTTCCGGAGCCGAGATCTGCGGCGCTTGTTTCCGCGCGGCTTATATATTCACATCCGGCTATCCTTTCGGCAATATCACTTACTTCTCTTATTTTTACTGCCGATACTGCGCTTTGCTGTATAGCCGAAAATATCCCGCTCCTTAACCAATGCTCCTTTTCAAGTGAGCTTACCCATTTAGGCATATCCACCTTTATTTCCTTGACAGGAAATTCAAACAATACTCTTGCAAGTATGCGCTTTATTTCGTTCTCGTCAAGCTCCATGCAGCTTACAGCCTCGACAGGTACGGAATATTTCTCGCTCATTTCCGCAGCAAGCCGCTTTGCTTCGGGAGAATTTGGCTCAACAGTATTCAGCAGTACTATAAAAGGCTTGTTTATTTCTTTCAGTTCATTTATAACACGCTGCTCTGCTTCCTCATATTCAGACCTGTCTATATCGCTAATAGAACCGTCTGTTGTTATTACAAGTCCTATGGTCGAATGGTCGGTTATGACCTTTTTCGTGCCTATTTCTGCCGCCATATCAAAGGGGATAGCTTCGTCAAACCAGGGTGTTTTTACCATTCTCGGCGCTCCGTCCTCTATGTAGCCCAGAGCTGCCGGTACTATATATCCTACACAATCTATCATCCTTACATGAAAGCCTGTATTGCCTTCAAGTATTATATTCACCGCATTTTCGGGTATGAATTTAGGCTCGGTAGTCATTATCGTCCTGCCGGCAGAAGACTGCGGCAGTTCGTCTGTTGCCCTTTCCTTTTCTTCCTCGCTGCTGATATTCGGTATTACAAGAGTATCCATGAATCTTTTTATAAACGTAGACTTGCCCGTTCTCACAGGCCCGACTATGCCAAGATAGATATCTCCGTTAGTTCTCCTGGAAATATCACCGTAAATATCTCTTTCTTCCATTATTGTTCTCCTCTCTTGCTCACATCGGTATAAGCAGCATATTTCTTGACTGTACAGTATCTTCTTCAAGCTCGTTTTCAAGCTTTATCGCTTCAACAGAAGTGCAGTAGCTCCTTGCTATGCTCCACAGACTTTCTCCCTCATCCGCATAGTAAAGCGTGAGCGCCGCTGTCTTATCCTTTATTCTCGGCTTATCCTCGTTATATGAAGCTGACGTTACTATCCTGCACACACAGCTTTCGGCAGCGGATATACATATCCTGAGTTCAGCCTTTATCTCAACAGTATTATCGCCGGTTATCCTGAACGACAGTGAAAGAGGCTGTACATTAAGCTTTATATTCATATCCTTTACATTTCCAGTTATTTCGGGACTGTATGAAAATTCAACAGGTCTTTCGGCATAAAACGGCACTCCGTCACCGTCGGCGGCAAATATGCAGCACAAAAGCTTTCCCTTTACAATAATACTGTCATTCTCAACAGCCGGAATACTGCTCACGGTATCACACCATATATCCGTTATCCTTGTTATACCGTTCTCGCCTGTAGTCACATCGCTTTTTACTGAGATATCCTTTTCAGTCATCACAGGAAGTCTTGTTATCCTGCACTGCTTTGTGATAAGCTCGGATTCATACATAGTCGAATACGCATCATCAACGATTTCCGTTTCGCCGTCCTCGACAGCCATTACAGTAGCGCATATCCTTGCGTCAAGAGTTACAAGCGTACTGTTCTCGTCATATTCCGATTTCAGCGACGCATCATAGCTCATGACTTCAAGCGTTATGTCATTCACGCTATCACCGCTTATACCTTGTACATCTATTACCTGTGTGAATGGTATATTGAATGTCATAGTATCCGCCGAACCTGTTTCTATATCCGTAACATAAAGAAGTCTTAAAACCGCCTCTCCGTTAAGCATGAGCTTATCGGAAAGTGCTTTGACGCTTTCCCTGCGAACACTCAGCTCAGACCTTATGATACTTTCCGGCATGCCCTTGCCCTGACCTATATCAAGAGTTTCGGTTATAGAAAACATCTGCTGACCTGTTCCGCAAAGGCGGCTGTAATGCTCGGTATGAGTTTTCTGGCGTATGTCATCTCCGACTATTCCGCTGCATATCTCCTGTTCTGTTTTTGCATATACTACTGTACTTACAGTAAATGCTCCGTGTATGTCAACTCTTCTCGGACTCAGCGCACGACAGTTGAGATAATCCGTTCTCAGCTTAACGACAGAAACAGGGTCTTTCAGGTCGGGCTTTATCTTTAAGCTGCATGAAAACGGACTGTTATGCTCACATGAGCGTATCGCCTGTTTTTTCGAGTCAAGATAATAAAGTGTTATTAGCGCATTTCCTTCTATCTCCAGTCTGTCGCCTGCAATGCTTTTCCCGACGACTGACGGGCATATCCTGCATTTGAGTATTCTTTCAATATCGGGACAATAATCCGGCAAACTAAGGTCAAGGTCTACAGGCTGTTCCGAGCTGCCCTCGAATACAGCCTCGCATACGGGACAGATCTCCTTTTTAAGCTGATATTCCATATCCGCATTCCTCTCTAATCATTTTTTCTCTCCATTTATATTCAACTGTTCACTGAAATATAACGGAAATAATAAAATAGTCAGGAGTATTGGAATTATCCGCAAAAAAAGCCGTGTTCCTGAGATCAAGAACACGGCTGCATATTTTAAAGCTCAAAATCCTCCCATGAACCCGAAGCATATTTGAACTTTGTTTTTTCATTACTTTTTCCTGCCTTTGGTTCAACTGATGTATCTATACGGAATATCTGACCTGCGTTTTTATGGTCATCATAGTCCATATTCTCTGTCTGATAAGCAATAACGCCTTTTCTGACATCTTCATCCTTCACGCCTGAGCTGAATACTATCTTGGTTGGTCCCATTGGCATTACTGCGCGATAAATATCCGTTCCTTCTACCCTTTCAAGCTCAATGCCCGGCCATTCGTCTCCGTAAAAGCCTCCGCTTATCTTATTTGTCGGTATAGCATCCCACCAATAAGCAAATACCTTATCCCATTTTGTCTGACTGTTATCGAAATAGATGAAATTTTCCTTTACACTGAGTCCCGGATCATCGGGTGATATGCTTATCGCAGGGGGAATATCTGATATACCGGTTCTGTTTTCATATTTTACCGGTACACCGCATTCCAGCGCTTCTGCCTTGCCCTCGAACATTGCCTGTAAAAATTCCGGAAAGATGTTTCTCCAGAACATAGGCTCATGACGACCCGGCTCATATTTGTCATATACCATTCTGTCCTTCGGATAACCCATTTCCAACATCATGTTGTACACGTTTTCATCAACATCGCCGTTATCTCCTCCGAATGCGCCTGCATAGAAATAGAGGAAGGGGGATTTTTCCATATTCACCTTGTCTTTAAGGAACTCGGAAAATGTATTGTCATCATAGAACTGGAATGAAGCGGACATTACACCGGCTGTACCGAATTTATCAGGATGAGAAAGTACGGTGTAAAATGACTCCAGACCGCCGAGTGAACTTCCTGCCAGCGATGTATGCTCGGCATCGGTATAAACGTTGTAGTTTTTCTGTATAAACGGCATGATCGTATCGCAGATAAAATCGGCAAATTCCTTTCCGTGTTTCTTACTGTCAAGCATTTTCTTACCGTTTGGCAAGGTCTTTATCTCTCCGATATCAGGCACAAGTTCATCGTCCCTGTTGCCGTCATTATTGGAAATACACACGAGAACTGCCTTATTGTCCGTCACTGACATCATGGCAGCAACGCTTTCGGAAACATTCCAGCTATCTTTATCGCTGTCCATTCCTCTGTCCACGCCGGTAGCAAGCACAGTCTGTCCGTCGAACAAATATATTGTGGGATATTTTTCATCCGAGTTTTTATCGTAATTCTCAGGCGTCCAGACATATACGGATTTATCAGCGCCGTCAAAACTGAATTTATGTGTATCAAACGCCGGATCATATTTAAGATCCATTCCCTCCGCATAAGGAAGAAGCCTTTTATTTTCGAGATACCAGCCTGCTGTAAATCTGTTAAAGGCTAAATCGCTGCTGACTATATTATCGCCGTATGTGATATGTACCATATTGTAAAGCTTGGGATCGCTCTTACAGGTAAAGGTGACATGATCTTCGCCTTCTTCAGATTTTGTCATTTCAACATCTTCTGTTTTCCCGCTTGAAGTATTCAGGAATGTTGCGGTCATTTTACTGTTCTTGCCTGCGTCCCTGATAAACACAGCATGCATTCCGTCGCTTTCTTTTTCTTCACTGCTTTGTTCTTCACTGCTTTTTTCTTCGCTGCTGCTTTTGCTGCTCTCTTCTGCCTTTGTCGAGCTTTTGCTTTCTTCTTTGCTCTGAGATGTTCCATTGCTGCATCCCGCTGTAAATGATAAGCACAAAACAGCTGCAAGAATTCCTGAAATAAATCTTCCGGTCTTCATGGTCGTTCTCCTCCTGATCGTTTTTGAAATTGTTTCTTTCCTTTAAGTATAACTGCAAAGTCAAGAATTATCAAACAACTATTCAGTAAATAAAACAACCAAGCGGATAATATTTAAAACAAGGGTTTATTTCTATCGAACCATACTCCCCAGTTTATGATTTTTTCTTCGCGTATCTCCTTTGCCATAAAAAGAACAGGCAAAACCACTGTTTCATTGTAGAATGTATATGACATTATAAAACCGTTTTCCGTTTCGATCTGACTGCATTTCATAATATTTATATCGCACATCTTTTTCAGCAGTTTTTCGGCTTTTTCCGCCGGTATTTCAGTTCGGGAGGAAATAAGTGAAAGTGAAACGGGAGTATTCAATCGTGTGTACATGAAAAACAGTATTTTAAGAGAATCTTTGTTTGAAAAAACACTCATTATCTCAGCAATATTTGCAGGGTCTCCGAGAGAATCGCAAAAGCCCTTTTCCGGCTCAGGCATAAAGAAAAAATATCTAAAATCAGAGTTTAGTCTTGCATCCATAATACCTTCATTCAAACAAAGTCTTGAGTAATAGCCTATACCCTCCGAATGCTTCAGATTATTTATCAGTTCAATACCCAAACTATCCTTAATATGCTTTTCATTAAGGATAGCCATTGATGCAGCCCACAGATAATGAAACACTTTTTTCATAGCTTCGGCTCTGTCAACCGATTGTATCTCATTAATTATCATGTCAACTATCGTAGATGTATTTTCTCTTCCGAAAAGTATATCCGTACTTACACCAAGTGCATCAGCAATAAGAGGTATGCTCTCGGCATCGGGAACACCTCCCCTTTCCCATTTTGAAACAGCCTGAGTAGTAACACCTATCATATGACCAAGCTGCTCCTGGGTGATATTTTTACTGACACGGTATTTTTTGATCTGTTCTCCGATTATACTCATAATACTGATACTCCTTTTAATGTTTTACCAACATACGATGTCAACTAAAAATCCATTCCGTAAATACAGTTATCAAACATATATCTTTTCAATTTAGTTTTTCTCTTATCTCATAATGAAACCTATTAAGCATCATCAGCCTGCTTGTCATCAAAATTATACAGCATTCCAATAAATTCGTCAACAAAATTGCTTCCCAGCGGCGGCGGCAAGCTGCCGCTCCCGATTCGCGTTGTCGCTCGCTCCGCTCCGCTCTGATTGCAGACCAAACATTTTATCCACGCGAAACAAACTATATATTATAGCAGTGCAAGTTAATGTAAAGTAAGCGCGCTTTACCGCGCGAAAACGTAATTGACACCGGAGGCACTATTATTTTACACTAACATTTCCGTGTATTATTCCACGGAAATCAATTTTCAAAAATCATCAACAGCGAAATGGTTATTTTAACGCCTATTACAATCAATAATCATTTCAATAATGCAAATTATGTGACTA
>ONVG01000115.1 GCA_900321195.1 uncultured Eubacteriales bacterium | reverse complement strand
CTTTCGGAATGGACAGACAAGCTTTGACAAAAAAATTTGCTGACAGGCTTTATGCTCCTGTCAGCTTTTTGTTTAGAATAAAAATATGCTTACGGTTCATTTTTCAGTTGAATTAACAGGAATTTTATTGTATATTAATACCGTAAAAGAACTTAAAATAACGTCTTGATTTGAATGAAAAATGAAAGCAGAGGAATAAACATGGTATCTGTGAAAGAATTGAAAAAACTGTACGGTACGAATGTATGCCGTCAGTGCGTGAATAAAACTTATGATATACATTTAGTACATACCGATTGTCAGTACGGACTTATCTATCCTAAGCAATGTCCTTCCTGTAAGGAGGTAAAAAATATCGTCACGGGCTTTAAACTGAGCGGATATCTCAAATCTGTGATGAAGAAAGCGAAGAAATACGAAGCCGAATAAAAAACTTTTGGTAAACAAATATGGAAACAAAAAATATAGTACATCCTTTTCCGCCGCTTTTTGATAAAAATTCAAGCACACTTATTCTTGGAAGCTTTCCGTCGGTCAAGTCAAGAGAAAACATGTTTTTTTACGGTCATCCTCAGAACAGGTTCTGGAAAGTCATAGCTGCGCTGTTCAATGAAAGGGTGCCCGAAACTGTTGATGAAAAGAAAAAGCTTATCCTCGGAAATGCTCTTGCTTTGTGGGACTCTATACATTCATGTACTGTCACAGGCTCGTCAGACAGCTCTGTAAAGGATGTTGTTCCAAATGACATAAGCATTATAATAAACGGGAGCAATGTAAAAAGGATATTCTGCAACGGAGCTTTGTCATACAAGATGTATAAAAAGTATATATATCCGTCAACGAATATCGAAGCGGTAAAGCTGCCGTCTACAAGTCCTGCAAATGCCGCATATTCTCTTGAAAGGCTCATTTCGGAATGGGATAAAATAAAAGCATTATGAATCACTCGTGAGAGGTTCATAATGCTTTTTTATTATTTATGGTGTGCGCTTTGCAGGATTTACATGTACCATGATGTGCTTTATCTTTGGAAATTCTTTTTCAACGGCGTCATGTACATGTTCGGCTATCTCATGACCTTCACACAGAGTCTTGTTTCCGTCCGCGCATATCTCTATATCCACATAAATACGGTTTCCGAAAACTCTTGTTTTGAGCATGTCTATTCCGATAACATCATCCTGACTTGAAACACAGCTCCGTATTTTTTCTTCCGTTTCACTGTCACACGACTTGTCTACCATTTTGTCAACGGCGTCCTTGAAAATATCGAATGCCGCCTTCATTATGAAAACGCATATTACAAGGCTTGCAATATGCTCCAGGAAAGGATAGCCGTTTCTTGCGCCGACAATGCCGATAAGTGCGCCGACAGATGAAAGCGCATCGCTCCTGTGATGCCATGCGTCAGCCATTACTGCGCCGGAGTCTATTTTTTTTGCATAGTATCTTGTGTACCAGAACATAGCCTCTTTTACGGCAATAGAAAAAACAGCGGCTATGACAGCGGCAATTCCCGGTTCCTTAAAATCGTCGTAATTGCCCGAACTGAGCTTTGATATTGCATCAGCGCCTATAAAACAGCCTGTTATAACCAGTACTACCGCCAAGACTATCGCGGCGACGCATTCAAATCTTTCGTGACCGTAGGGATGGAGCCGGTCTGATTTTTTAGCCGATAATTTCACGCCTATGATAACGATAATACTGCTGAAAACATCCGAAGCAGAGTGTACGCCGTCGCTTACCATTGCCTGAGAGTTGGCAAAAAAGCCTGCGGCAATTTTACCGGCAGCAAGTACGGTGTTGGCGATTATACTTACAGCCGATACATGTACTGCTGTCTGAACATTGTCTTTCTGAACAGAATTTTTGTTCATAAGCTCACCCCGACGGTTCAATTAAATAATTATCCAAATTATACCATAAGTGTATGTAACAGTCAATTACATATCTTACATTAACTTATATTTGCATTTATTTTTATTTATAACTGAAATTTTGCAAAAAATGTGGTATAATGTTATAAACTGTTTGTAAATATACAGATCATAAATGTAAAGGAGAGTTGAGATATGCTGCAAATAGTTGCAGGAAGAAGCGGAAGCGGAAAAACAGAATATGTGCTTGATGAAATAATAAAAGCCGCCGCAAAAAAAGAGGTAATACTGATAGTGCCCGAACAGAACTCTTTTTATAACGAAAAGAGGATACTTACTGCTATGGGCGCAAAGGATGCGGCAAGGGTAAAAATACTCAGCTTCAAAAGGCTGTATGAATCCGTATCGGCTGAATACGGCAAATCTTACGGAAAGAGCATAGATGACGGAGTAAAGTCTGTTATAATGAGCCTTGCGGCTGAGGAAGTATCGGACAGGCTCGTGCTTTACAGCGCAAGGAGCAAAAAGAGCGATTTTGCAGGGCTTATGCTCGGCGCGATAAATGAATACAAGATGTGCGCAATAACGCCCGAACAGCTTATAGAAACGGCTGAAAAGACAAATGATGTGCGTCTTAAACAAAAGCTTAAAGAGAGCGCGGCAATATATTCGGCATATGAAGCAATACTCGGAAATGCTTATTCCGACCCTGACGACGACCTTACAAGGCTTTATGAGATGATAGAGGATAACTGCTGGTTCAGCGGAAAGACAGTATGGTTCGATTCCTTCAACGGCTTTTCGGGACAGGAAATGAAAATAATCGGTCTTTGCATAAAGCAGGCTGAATTTGTCGGCATGACGCTTTGCGCCGACAGCAGCAGCGTAAATGATATAGGAAGCTCTATTTTCAGGGAGCCTGATACGACACTTCTTAAAATTCAGATGCTCGCCAGAAAATACGGTACAGAGGAAAGACCGCTTATCCGCCTTGAAGGACATAAAAGATTCAAAAGCAGCTCGATAGCGGCGATAGAGGAGTCTGTTTTCCGCTTTGACGGCGACTGTTATGATATTGATGACGGCAGCGTAAAGCTTTATGAAGCGGCGGACGAATATGACGAGATACACCAGACTGCAAGAGATATAAGAAAGCTTGTAAGAAATGATAAATATAATTATCGTGATATACTTATAATATGCCGCAAGCCCGAAATGTACAGGAACGTCATAGCGGCGGAATTTCCAAAGTATCACATACCGTTTTTTATGTCAAATCCGCAGCCGCTCGACTGCAAGCCGCTTATAAAGCTTGTGCTTTCCGCCTTTGAGGTCGTTCATTCGTCATTTAATACGGAAAGTCTGCTCGCGCTTATGAAAACACGGCTCACACCGTTAAGCTCAAACGAAATATATACTATTGAAAACTATGCTTACATGTGGGATATAAAGGGCAGCCGCTGGAAGCACCCCTTTACTATGAACCCTGACGGAAATGAAAGCGAAACAGACAAGGAAGAGCTTGAAAAGATAGAAAATATCCGCAAAAAGATAATAGAGCCGCTGACTGTCTTTGCGGATGAATTGTCGGGCGCAAAGACGGGAGCGGATATGTCAGCTGCGGTATATAAGCTGCTTGAAAGATTTGAAACCGCAAAGCATATGGCAGGGCTGATAATATCCTTTGAAGGAGTCTATGATGAAAAGCAGATAGAAGCCGAAGCAAAGATATGGGATACACTTATAGGAATACTTGAAAAAATGTATGATGTATTGAAGGACACAGCGCTTGACAGCAGAAGATACTATGAGCTTCTGAAAATGATGATATCACACAATTCACTTTCGGATATACCGAGAACTCTTGACCAGGTAATAGTGGGAACTGCCGGAAACATACGAAACGAGGGACAGAAGGCTGTATTTATCATAGGCGCGCATGACGGAGTTTTTCCTGCTGTTCCGACAGCGCAGGGACTTTTCAGCGATAATGAGCGTTCATCTCTTATAGGGCTTGACCTGCCGCTGTATGACAATGTTTACGGAATGTCGCTGAAAGAAAAATTCAACGCCTATGCCGCGCTCTCTCTCCCGACAGACAGGCTTTTTGTGAGCCGCTCAATGTCGGGAACAAACGGCGAAAAATACGGCCCCTCCGTTATATTCAATGAGATAACCGCAATACTCGGACCCATAAAAACAAGACATCTCAGCGATATACCTTATGAGGAGCTTTTCTGTACAAAGGAGCAGGCTTTTGAGGAATGCGCGTCAAGATGGAATGAATGTGACAAGGTATCGAATACTCTTAAAAAGTATTTTCGTGAGGATAAAGAATACAGCGAAAAATATCTTGCCGTAAAACGCGCGGCTGATGAAGAACCCTTTGCAATAAATGATAATGTGTATGCCAACAAACTTTTCAAATATGAATACAGACAGCAGGAAAATCAGGAAAATCAGGAAAATCAGGAAAATCAGGAAAATCCGGAAAAGCAGCTTGTATTGTCGGCTTCACAGATAGAAAAATACTATAAATGTCCGTTCTCTTTTTTCTGCAATTACGGACTCAAAGCCAGACCGAGAAAAAAGACAAGCATGAATGCAAGTATTTTTGGTACGGCTGTGCATGATGTTCTTGAAAATATAATACGTGATAAGGGCATAGACGGACTGAAAAGCTGCGGTGATGATGAGCTTGACGAGCTTATAAAAAAATATGTTGCCGGCTTTATCGAAAGCATTGGCGGCGGCGGCGACAGGACAGAGCGCTTCATGGTACAGTTCGGATATATAACGAAAAATCTCAGGCTGCTCATAAAAAGGCTTGTTGACGAGTTTGAATACTGCAGCTTTGTTCCCGAAAAATTCGAGCTTTGCATAGGCGGCAAGGAGCAGGATATCCCGTCTTACGAGCTGAAGCTTGCCGACGGAGAGATAATAACCGTAGCCGGAAAGGTAGACCGTGTTGACACGTTCCTGCACAACGGCAAAAAATATATAAGGATAATCGACTATAAAACAGGCGCAAAGAAATTCCTTCTTTCGGATATACTTTACGGACTGAATATACAGATGCTGTTTTATCTTGCGGCGATAAAGTCAAAGGGCGGAGAGCTTTTGGCAGACAGTAAAACGCCTCTTGTTCCGGCAGGCATACTCTATATGCCGTCAA
>ONVG01000055.1 GCA_900321195.1 uncultured Eubacteriales bacterium | reverse complement strand
GATCTTTCCGGTAAAGTGGCAGTTCTCTACGGTCGGGTGGTTGGAATGGCCTATAAATGCGCCCGACTTGAAATCTCCGCTTCCGTAAAGGGTAAGTGTCGCGTCACTGGAGCAGTTATACAGATGATCCCATGAACCATTACCACCGACAAAAAGACCGGTGTTTGCCTCGTTGGAGATGACCTGACCTGAAATATGCAGGTTCTTGATATAGGGGCAGTCTATCTTTGCAAACAATCCAAAGCCGTCAGTATTGTCATAATTATCAAGGTTTGTAACGTCAAGGTTGATGGTGTGACCGTCGCCGTCAAAGTTGCCCATATAAGCAAGCACGGTAGTGTAGCCGTTGGGGTAACCCGGTCTGTCCATATAGGTAAAGCGTCCGCCGAGACCGAAAGCGGCGCAATGGCGGACGCTCCGGACGATGCGGCAATTGGCGCGAGCATCATAAGAGCAAGTGCTGAGGAAAGTGTTCGTTTCAGAAATGACTTTTTCATGTTTTGACCTCCTTTAAATTTTTTACCGTTCTGACCGTTATATATAAATTACAAATTACGGTTCGAGCTTTGAAGCTTGTTAAGCTCATTTGCCTGTCTGCGGTATGAAAAATACAGAATGAGCCAGATTATGAAATATACTGCTGTCTGAGCGCCTGCCATGATGAGAACCTCCCAGACAGTACAGCTCCATCCAAGAAAAAAAGATACAGGGATATACAGTGTTACTATAAGAAAACAGTGTATAACAGATGTAAGAGTCAGCGGCAGACTTTCAATGTCATACAGCGAACAGCTCGCAAAGCATGCAGCGCCGTAAAAGCCTGATAAAATCGTTTGCAAAATAAAAGCGCTGCCGTTTCCGCCGCATTGCCGGACAAGCTGTTTTGTAACAGGAGTGATATTATCTCCCGAAAAAGCGTTTATCATAACAACGATGCCGTTACCCATAATAATCCCTATCAAAAAGCCGATTGCAGCCCGTTTAAGTAATGTTTTCAGCACAGATAATCCTCCTCTCCTGAAAGACGTTCTTTTATAAGCGGTATATACCGCCGTGAAGCCCATGTTTCCATATTATTTTTGAATTCAATGCGCAAGTGCCTATCACAGTAAAATCATATTTGCGGACTTTTTTAAGATTTATTATTTCAAAGCGTGATATTCTCAGAAAGCTTTTTCCGAGCAGCTTTTCAATAGACTGCAAAGACTGCTTTGCGCAATAGCTGCCGTTTTCTGTAATGATACGCATTTGTTTTCTGTCAGATGAGATAAGGATAATATCATCTTCACTTATAACGCAGGAACATTTATTGCTGTCCAGTACAGTAAAGTTTTTTATATTACTTTGTTTCAGTTTTTCTATGATACCGGATATCTGCCCGTCGTGCTTGTTCGCGCGAATGATAACTTCAATATTTTCAAGGGAATCATCTGCTTCAAAGCGGATATTTATCTTTTTCACTTTCCTTATCCCTCCATTCCGAATAAATTAAGAATTATAAAGGAAATAAGAATTTCATGCATAGGATTCTATGTTCATTATGTCTAAAATTATACTCAATAGTTTATAATAATTCAATAGTTTAAGCACAAACGGTATTTCGAGAGGCATAAACGGCAGTAGAGTGCAGAATTAACAGAAACCGCCGGTCTGATAGATGTGACCGGCGGTTAAAATAAGATCATTTTTTATTTCTGTTAATTTATAAATGTCTGCTCTGTTTTTGCTATAGCGTATGCGGCAAGAAAAGCAAGGTCTATATAGTACTCTGATGTTTCGACATCCAGCCAGAAGCGTCCTGTGATAATCGATTTTCCTTTTGGAGTGCTTGTTTTTATGGAAGCTATTTCTTTTCCTCTCAGAGTAATGATGTAGCTCATGCCTAACTTGTCCGGGCTTATTGAGGAATCTATCCTTATATCCTTTTCATGCAGGTAGTCCCATATCTTTTTGCCGTCAAACTTGAAATATGATGATGTTGAAAGACCTCCTATCAAGCCGTTTTCTTCGACTGTAACAACGTGTCCTACCTTGTGATCCTCGGTCTTGTTGGCTATATGGTTGACAAAGCTGACCTGAGCTGCTCCTATAAGGGGCTGTTTGATAACATTGGCTTCATATACTACATTCTGTTCTTCATCTGTCATAAAGAAGCCTGTTTTAATCATCTTTTTATCGGGCTGAAAAAAATACTTTCTTGTTTCCATTATTGCCACTCCTTTTCGCGTTCTTTCAATGCTTTGCGCTTATTGTATGTTCTGATAAAGCTGATAATGCCGCCGACAAGTGACGCAACACCTATCGATGCAAATATCATCGGAAATACGATATCCATTGGCTGAATCATTTTGTTCGGGTCTTTCGGGTCATATGCGACCGTTACGGTATCGCCTACATGGTAATTTGGTAAAATACCGTATTCTCCTTCATATTCCTTGCCGTCAACCGTATATTTCACAAATACTGTATAGGTCTCCTCGTGATAGGAATTATCGGCATCGGTGTATGCTTCCTCATAGAGTACTGTTTTTGTTACTGTGCCTTCTGTCTTACTGTAACTCTGAGTATTAGCGTAAAATATAAACATAAAAATGCTGAATATACACAGTATCAGTCCGACCGGAATAAAAAATCTTGCTGCTCTGTAATCGCGGAAAAATGCAATTAGATTATTCATTGTTTTCGACCTTCCTTCCTGATTTCATGATTACAAAGTCATTATAACATACAAAACACATAATTTCTATAACAAAAAATTAATTTTCTGATGGTAATAAAAACTATTGCTCAAAGTATTATTTTCTGTTACCTGAATCCGTGAAGTTCAAATTGTAAAATAAGGCTGAAAAGCTGATAAATACTGCTTTTTTAGCAACAAATGGGTGTAGAAAATCAGGTGAGTTAAAATGCTCGAAACACTTGATTTCATGCAGGTTTCAAGTACTTTTGAACAATCGGTTTCACGGATTCAGGTGTTAACTTTACTTAATAGTCTGTTTTTTTGAGTTCTTCAAAGTCTACGCCTAATTCAAAAGCATCTCCGCGCTGTACGGCGTAAATATCAGGGTCGTTTACATTCTGATAAACATGGTCGTACATAGTAGAAGCCTGTACTTTTCCGCTGCTGCCGGTGAATATATTCACTTCGTTTATCATTTGGGAATTAAGGCTTGCGGATTTATCATGTGACGCAGCATTGTTTTCTATGATCTGATGCTGGATATTTGAAGTATATTCGTTTGTATTTGCAATTATCTGAGACTGCTTTTCCAAAGATATTGCCTGTGCCTGAGCTATATTCATTACGGTACTGTTCGCAAGCGACATTGCCTCTGACAGCGCCTGATTCATTCCTGGAAGATAACCTATTGTGTTCATTATCATTTTAAGCTCTGCATAAGACTTTTCAAATACAGATGCACCCGAAAGAAGCGTGAATTCATATTGTGTGTCCCAGAAATATTCCTGTATCTGCTGATTGACCATCTGAGGCATCATACGCATCCCGAACATTCCTCCGACAGGCTGCATCTGCATTGAAGAAACGGTTGATATCTTCATAAGCTCTACAGACATTGTTTCGGTGTAGACCTTCATGTTTCCGCCGCTTGGAGTTTTACCGCCGTATGTTCTGCCTGCCCATTCGGGAACAGCCTCTAAAAAGCCTTTTGAAAGGAACCTGTTTGAAAGCTCCTGAAGAGCTGCTTTTTTATTGGCGTCAACAGATTTTTCTTCAAGCAAACGCAGACCGTTCAGTCCGCATGTACGTGCAAGCTCATCACAGTATTCCGATGCAGTCATATATGATTTCAGGCGGAAGAAAGAGGGGCTGCGGCTTACTGTACGGTCGTCGAGCATGTTTTGTAAAAATGCAGTCTGAGGTGTGTAATCGATATGCTTGTAAAAGCTTTCTCCCGTGAATACTATCTTTGCGGAATTATCGGGAGCAATAAAGGTTATAGTAATAACAAACGGGTTGCTGATAAGGTCAAAACGGCTGTTGTCGATATTGCACATATACCTCCAGCCTTTGGGAATGTAGGTTTTCAGCAGTGCTTTATTACTCATTATCCTGTCAGTAGGCACAGTTAAATAATCCGTCTGACCTCTGCCCAAAGGCGGCATAAAAACAGGCTCTGCTTTTTTCTGAGGGTGCATCTTATATTTTGTTCGGCACCTCTGACATTCGATGACAGCATCGTTTCCGTTCCATATTATCTGTGAATTGCATTTCGGACAAACTATTGTTTTTGACATTTTTATCACTCCGTTCATTTATTATTATAATCATAGAATAATTCATCAAGCAGTGCATCAAGCTTTTTTCTGTTGCCAAAAGCAGCTTTTACAAAAGTGTCTGTATTTTTGAGCATAAGTTTGAAATAGAGCCAGTCGCCCAGGTCGTCATATTTCCTTGTGGAATTGATAAGATAGTTTCTGCGCAGGCAAGTATATTTTTTACCCTTCATTTTGCCGAGCAGCTTTAGCTTTTTTGCGGCAGCGACGTCTTCCATTGCCTTTATCTCAGGAAAGCCGCCTATCGCCCGAAAGATATTTCTTTTTGCCCAGAAGATACCGCAGTAAAGTCCTGTAAGCCTGAACCCGATACTGCAAAGCTTTTCATTGCAGCGCAGAGGAAAAGAGTATCTTTCAAAGCGAATGGGAGCGCCGCCGCCGATATACTTTCCTGTTGAAAGGAGTACGGCTATTTCTTTAAGCGTACCCTTTGTCATTCGGTTGTCGCAGTCGATAGTCACGATAATATCACCGTCAGCCGCAAATATGCCTGTATTTCTTACGCTTGCAATACACCGTTTATCGTTATACATGACCTTTGCGCCGCAGCTTTGCGCTATTTCGGCAGTTCTGTCGGTACAGCGGTTGCAGACAACGATTATTTCTGTATCGGCGCCGCAGTACTTGGCGGCAGCATGTATGGAATCTATGCATCTTTTAACATACTTTTCTTCATTATGAGCAGGGACTATCACGGAAAAGGAATATTTTTTCATTTCATACCTCTGTTTGGATATTTGGTCATTATATATGATTTTATCATATAACCGAGAGCATATCAAGCGCATAAGTGCTGTATTTGTCAACAAAAACTATCGTTTAAATTTGCTGCAAATATAAAAAAGCAAGACGGATGAACTGTCCTTGCTCATTCGTTTTGCTTTTTGTAATACGTGTCTGTTGAGATATTATTATTATTTTACTTTGGCAAAAGTATTTTTGTTTTGCCCATTCCAAGCGCTGTCTTTACTCCTATGCCGCTGTACTGGGAAAAATACAGCAGAGCGCAAAGAAGCTCCTTCATCGGAGGTGAGAGCCTGCTGCCTATAGTGATACTGCCGTAAAAGCCCCTTATGTCATTGCCTTTCATTCTGTAAATACTGCTGCTGAGGTCATAGGCTGATATATATACACCGTGTAAAAGAAGCGCCAGCGCATCATCATCATCGAATGGATTATCAGGGAAAACATCATTCCACCTTTTCCAGAGATTTTTTATTATCAGCTCGATATCAGGAAAAAGCAAAAACTCGCCGCTTTTTTTAAGTGCCGCAGTCGTGCATATATCAAGCTTTATCCTGCTTTGCTCCATCAGAGCCGAGGTGCGCTGTCTTATATCCCTGAATCCGCCTATGTAATCACGTTTTACCGATTCAATACGGAACTCGGTATCCGCTTTTTCCGCATGGAATGTCCGGCTGACTTTGAGTATATCCGAAAGCTCCTCGGATAATTCGTTGTCAAAGGAATTTATCTCCCAGATATATTTGCCGCTGTTTTTATCTTTTACTATATTCTGTGATATCGGCGAACGGATATTTTCATGCAGGCGCTCCGCAGTTTCGGGACTCAACATCTCCAGCAGACATGCATATATCTGATAGCCGTTTATGCTTATCCTTTTATCATTGCTAAGCTCATTCTGAGAGCCTGAAAGATCTGACGAAAGGGTAAGTAAAAAATTATCCGTCAAATCACAGCACTCTCCTTTGTCAGTTTTGCGCTGCATACACCCAAATGATATTTTTTGCCGTTATATTCGGTGAGCTTGAGTACATGCGGTGATATGCCGTGTTCACCAATATCATCGGGATTATTATTCCTGAATGTTTTCTGCATATATTCAGATACTATTTTCAGAGCTTCATTATAGCCGTAGTGTGTATATACTATGTTCTTTCCAAAATATCCGCTTCCGCCGCCCAATATCACAAAGTTATCATTGAACAGCTCAGAATAATGCATATCCTTCGGGAATTTTGAAAGATAATATTCATTATATTCACTGTCGAATTCTTTGGTCATGCTCCTGAAAATATCCTCAAAGCTTCCGCTTATATTTTCAGGCTTGAAATACCTTTTGTCTATCTTTATTTTGAAAGATATCTCTGTATCGGGACGTATGCACTCCCTGACAACATTAAGGGAATTTATTTCTCCTTCTTTGTTCATGTCAAGCTTTTTGCATATAGTAAGACATTCATTGCTCAACGGCTCACTGTCGCTTATCATAATGCCGCGCATTATACTGTTTACAGCATTGTTTTCGTCCGGCTTGCCCTTCTTGTATTTGAGAGAAAGAGTATTTGTAAGTTTCGGACGAATTTCCGCATCTTCGATGTCTTTCTTCTTATTGATAGAATATTTCTCATTTCCGAGTTTATTGCGGTTCTTGCGTATAAGCTGCTGGAGAAGCATTGTGTATATCATACCCTTTAAAGAGCTGCCCGGAATATAAACTCTGCCGTCACTGCCTCTCATAAAGCACTGGATATCACAAAGAGTATTACTCTCTCCGAAAACGCCGTCATTGGATATCTCGTATATCGTGCAGTCTTTTCTTGTTTTTTCATCCATGTTTATAGCGTCAAGAAATACTCTCAGTCCGCCCTTGAATTCTCCGCTTTTACGCATGGCGTCCTTTTCAAGACTTGCATCGTCAAGCATGAATTTTTCAAACCACTTTATATATTCATCAGGCTTATTTTCAAATATATAGTCTATTATCTTTTTCATATCCATGAATACGATACGGTTGGTTTCCGGAATATAGCAAAATTCCTTTTTGCCGACACTCTTTCCGCTGCCTATAAATACAGGCGCAAGGGTTTTCAGCTTTAATGTATAGTATTCAAAAACATTGTTCATTTACAAATTCACCCCCAGTAAAAGCGGCTTTGAATAACGGTAGATATCATGCTTTTCATTTTTGCCTACAGTATAGATATCTCCGCTGAATCTGTGTTTCAGCACCGAGCCTGACGAAAGATAATACTGTGTATGCTTTTTTACCATTGAGCCGCGGAGCGAATATGAAAGCCCGCCTCTGCGGATAAGATTAAAGTAAGCGCCCTCAAGGCACATTTCAAGCTCATTTTCATTCGGCAATGATGATGTAAGGAGAACAAAGGAAGAACTGTCATTTTCAAGTCCGTTTATGATAAATCCTGCATACTCGTTATCATTTGAGATAAGCTCAAGACTGAATTTTCCGTAACCTCTGCTTACCTGACCGCCTATTCCGCTTATTCCTGTTCTTTTCAGAAGACTTATTATCATAGCGGCATTTTCCTGAGAGCTGCAGGCTATAATACCGTAAAGTCCGCATTTGTCCTCAAATTCGATAGAGCTGACGTCAAACGGCTTTGTATCATCATTACCCGAACCGATACAATTTTTAGCATCTGTTTTTTGCTTTGCAAAGCTTGTTTTTATATTATCGGTACTGAACATATTGCCGCTGTTTATGTAGTCGTGAAATCCTGAAAAAGCCTCATCGCAGGCAGGAAGCCATTTTACAGCTTTTATTTTCTTTCTGTTTCCGACATCAAATTTTACATCAGGCTTGAGCGGACATATCGGAACGGGAAGATACAGCTGCTCATCATAAAACGGGAATGTATCGGAAAGAAGTATGTCGCCGTTTTTAAAAGCAGATATCAGCTCATCTGCACAGTTTGAAATATCAGCCTCGCTGCACAGCGCAGAAAATAGAGTATCGGCTTTTAACGTCATTGCATTGTTTGTAAGATCTACAGCGCCGTCACCGCGTCCGCAGTGGAGCGGAGTGCTGAACCTCATTTTATAAATGCAGTAATTCATCCGATTCCACCTTCTCAAATATTTTTTCAAGCTTTTCATTCTTGGAGATATTGTCGTCACTGCCGAGACACTTAACTGAAATATTCTTAAAGCTTACTCTGCCGTATCCTCTTGTACCGTGACCGCCGAGATAATCATACTGTAAAAGTCTCATGCCCTTTGCAAGATTTTTAAGATCTTCTTCGGTTTCTTCGGGATTTGTTTCCTGATATACTATCACTGTTTCAAAAACCACTCCGGGCACGACTCTTTCTATCTGTCTTGGATTTGCTGTACAGTTTCCTCTTGGTATGGTATTTTCAAATTTTATTTCCGTAAGCTCTTTTTGATTTGTTTTAACGTAAGCATCCGCAAACTGCAGTTTTGATAATTGCAGCTTTGATGATTCTGTATTTTCCGAGTCTTTACTTGCCGATGTTCCGAAAAGACGCTTTATTCTGTCATCATCTTTTGAAGGATCTTTATACTGATATTCATTATCGATAACCGAAGCTAAAAGTGTACGGAGCTTTCCTTTCAGCGAGCTGCCCGGAACTATAGGTCTGCCGTCAAGAGCTGAACGGATAACAGGTGAATCAGGTGTTCCTATAGCGGAATAAGCATTTGAACCTCCTATATGCATTCCTGTAAGTACTTTAAGATCGGCTTTTATGATTATCTTTCTTTTGAGCTTCATAATAATATTTCCTCCTTAGTTTTCATTAGGATGATAGTAGCGGTGAAAGGCAACAAGCGCTTCAAAATAATCACAGAAAAGCTTGAAATCCTTCCTGCTTTTATTGCTTGTTTCGAGCATATTCATATAGGCAATGATATTTTTATTTTTTATAAAATTCATTACTTTGGTATCACGGCCCATATCGTATATTATACGCACACGCATTCTTCTCAGCTCGGATATACACTGCCGGCTGAGATTTTCCTCTGATTCATCCGCAGCATTATCCAAAGCTATTATCTCACAAAGCATAGCATAGTGTGAACGAAGTTTGGATGTGGTTATGCTTTCCGCTTTCATATTCTTTTTTGCTTGTTCAAGATATGTATCCTCATCTAAAAATTTTATCTTGGGATTTTCGAGTTCTTCAATAGTAACATTTTCTTTTTTTGCATTGTTTTCGTTTTGGCTGTTATTTTTGTGCTGATAGTCGCTTTGACGGCTGTTCCGATCGTAATGATTGTTTTTATTTTCCTTTTTATCGGGTATTCCGCATGCTTTTCCAAGATCAGCAAAGCTGTTACATTTAATTGTTTTGTTTTCTTTAGTCATTTTGTTTTCTGCTCCTCTCTCTGTAAACGAATATTGTTATCGCTGTGATAAGCTGCTTTATATCATTTTTATTATCCGATGTTATCCAGTCGAATACCTTGTCGGAAAAATCCTTTTTATTTTCCTTGTTTACCGTTTCCATACACATTCTTGCAAGAAGATATGCAGCCCTTGCAATGTTTATTTTTTCACCTTTTATGATACCTCTGAGATGTTCCATAAGATTATAAAGGAAGCTGTTTCCCTTGTCGCTGTCCTCTTTTATGAATTTATGCAGAGTGTCCAGCTTTTCGCCAAGTACCTTTTTGAAAAATTCATCCCAGCCGTATGTCTGGCTGCCGTCATCTGTGAACAGCGTTATTGAATCCTTTACCGGAGACTTGTTGTTTTTTGAACACGCTTCAAGCTGTTCGGTTTCGTATGCAAACTTTGCAGCGGGATATTTTCTTTCGTATATTCCTATACCTCCGGATGCGGAAAGCTTTCCTCCTGTAAAGCTCTTGAATGCGTAGATGATATCCACGGATGCATATATCACATTATCCCATGAACCCACAAGAAAAACATCATCGCCGCCTGCATAAAGTACATTTATATTGCGGTTTTGTTCGGCAAGGATAGCCGTAAGATTTTTCTTGAAAAATCCGCTGAGGTGCGAAGACAGCGCCGCAGTTCTGCCTATATTTACATAGTCTTTATCAAATCCCGAAATAAAGGTGCTTCCGAGATTGTCAACATCCATTCTGAGAACGCCTATACGTTTAATGCCGCTTGCGCTTTCTGCAATATTGCTGAGCATTTTATCCGAGGCGTAATCGCATACGTCTATAATACTGCTGTACGGGCATTTTTCCAATTCTTTTGACGGGTACTTATTTTTGCAGAATATCCTTATTATATCTGCGTTTTTAGACTTCCTGCTTATATCGCTGCTTCTCATCAGTGAGAACCGGCATTCACCCTTGTGCGAAAAGAAAGGCACAGCTCCGTCAAGGTCGTTTTTTGTGATAACAAAGCATTTGTCAGGGTCGGTTATAGCATTTGACATATCGCTGAACATGCTGCACCATTCGCATTCTTCGCCGCCGTCTTTTACTCTCTTTGAAGACAGACCGCAGACCTTGCATTCTCTTGTACCTTTCGTATCTGCGCCGAATCGGTTCAGCAGCCTTATTTCATCGGCGGAATATCTCTGCATCTTTTTTTCTGCCATCTTACCCGAAAGACCGCTGAAAAGGCTTGTATATGAGCCGTTGGGGATATTAAGAAACTCGTTCGGTGAGCATTCCTGCATCTCCCATACTACTGACAAGCTATTGCCGAAATTTTTCATGCTCCATATATTAAGATTTTTGTGAAAGTCTTCAAGCTTTTTACGGCATTCTTTTATGCAGGGAAGAAGCATATAGCAATGACCTCCGCCGCTGTAAAGCACATTGGCGTCCGTCAGACCAAAGCTGTCTGTTATTTCAGATGTAAGCTGAGCCATTACTATCTCGATAAAAAATGATTTCGCGCGGAGTCTTTTCAATGCGTCTTCGTTTGTTATCGTGTATATGAAATTCTGTATTCCCGAAAAATCCGCGGTATATAGCACGAGTGATCTTTCCTGCTTTAACTGTTCGTCGGTGCCGAGGGGATTTTCGTTATAGTACTGTGTCAAGGCTGCCGCAAACGCTGACGAAAGCCGTGCATGACAATATACTGAAAGCTCTCCGCTTTTTGTACACGGTATATCCTGCGCATATTTTTTCATGATCTCAAAGCGGCTCTTTATGCTGTCAGCCCTGATAAATTCACTTTTTATCTTTGAAATATCCGCTTTCTTTAAGTTAAGCTTTTCTCCCTTGCCGCAGCATCTGAACATTCCGCTATCATCGATATACAATATATTTCCGGCAGGAGCTTCGCCTTGTTTGAGCCATAATCTGTCAAATACAGAGCTGAGTCCTCTTCCGGCACCTTTTACAGG
>ONVG01000161.1 GCA_900321195.1 uncultured Eubacteriales bacterium | reverse complement strand
TCCAGTATTCTGAAGGCAATCCTGCAGATGAGGGATTACAGCGCAAAGAACAAAAAGGCATGGGAATTCAATGCCTATGAATTCTGGACCATGACATCGGGCACTCCTGCTGAACGCGCGGAAAAGGATGCTGAAAAGTGTGCAAAACAGTTTTTTAAATTTCCGTGGCTCAATCCGTGTGATGTTATATCTCCGCCGAAGGATGCAAGCAGTATGGTATGGTATCAGATAATGCCAGACCGTTTCTGCAAAAGCGGCGCTAATGACGGAAAGTATTCTCTCATGGAATGGGGAAAAACAGTCAATACTCATTCGCACGATAAATTCGGCGGCGATCTGAAAGGCGTAACTCAGCGGCTTGATTACCTTAAAGATATAGGTGTCGGCGGAATATATTTCACTCCCGTTTTTGCCTCCGACACCTACCACAGATACAATACCTTTGACTACCGCACTATAGACAAGGAGCTTGGTGCAAACGAGGATATGGCGGAGCTTGTAAAAAAAGCGCACAGTCTTGGCATAAAAGTAATGCTTGACGGTGTTTTCAATCACTGCGGAGTTGAATTCTTTGCATGGAAGGATGTTCTTGAAAACGGCAGAAAGTCAAGATATGCCGACTGGTTTTTCCTCAACAGCGATGATATTATCAATGGCAGCGATAATACATCTGACGGCAGATTTTATTCGTTTTCATTCTGGACAGGTATGCCTAAGCTGAATACTAACAATGACGAAGTTATAAAGTATTTTTCGGACGTCTGTCTTGGATGGGTGAAAAACTGGGATATCGACGGGATACGCTTTGATGTCGGAGATGAAATATCACACAAGTTCATAAGAGAGATAAGACGGACTCTCAAAGCCGTAAAGCCCGACATTTTCCTGCTCGGAGAGGTATGGATAGATTCGGTTGAATGGCTTGACGGCAATGAGTATGATTCGGTAATGAATTATCCCTTTGCAAACTGCCTTTGGGACTTTTTTAAGGACAGTACGCTTACATCAAGGGATATAATGTATCAGCTTGACCGCTGTATGACTATGTACCCGAAGCAGGTAACGGAGGTGCTTTTCAATTTCCTTGATACTCACGATACCGAAAGGATATTTGAAAGCTGCGGCAATATTGATATACTTTTGCAGAATATTGCTCTGCTTGTGACAATGCCCGGCTCACCCTGTATATATTACGGTACGGAGCTTGCGCTGAAAGGCGAAAACAAAAATGACAACAGGCAGTGTATGCCCTGGAACGATATAGACAGCGGCGCTTATAAAGATATACTTTCAAAAACAACAGAGCTTATAAAGCTCAGGAGCAGAGAACCTTTATGTTCAAGCGCGGATATGAGATTCATATGCCGTGACGATATGCCGAGAGTCGTACATATAATAAAAGGCTGTCCCGAAAGTGATGAAAGGCTTGAAATAATAATAAACGCCGGAGATACAGACTTTATATCAGATGAAAATGCGGATATCATTTATTCAAACCTTTTCAGCGGAAATGTTCTGCATCCCGACGGAACGATAATTCTCAAGAAACATTAATTGTTATGCCGAGCGCTGTACAGATAAAAGGCTCTACAGAAATGTCTGCAAAATGAGCATTGACACTACGCCCGGCACACCTAAAATTGCCGATACTGCAAGGCTGAGCCTGCTTACAGGAATATATACACCTGTAAAAAATCCTGTCAGGTTCACCAATAATAGTACGGAACCCCCCAGAGTGACGGATATGAGTGCTGAACGTATGACATGTCCCCCGCCTGACGCTTTCTTTATTATCATTATAATAATGAATGCCGATATACATACGATCATCCAATTCATATCCGTCATTATAACACCTCCGCTTAAAAAAAGTTATGCTTGTGTCACGGACTTTATTCATGTTTTCTTATGTTTCAGGAAATGCATTATGAATTATGCATTATATAAAATTGTAGGTCTTTTTTGTGTTTTTATTGACATATCAAATAAATTTTTTGATATGTCTTTATTTTTTGTCTTTTTAGTAATATAATATAAAGGTATGTATAAATTTTTTTCTGCGTGTCCGATAAGCCTTCGGAATGCAGTTATCAATTATGAATTGGAAGTGCTTTTTATGGTCGAAAATTATGCTGATCTGCTTGATAATGTAAAAAGAATACATTTTGTAGGTATCGGCGGTTCGGGAATGTGTCCTCTTGCCGAGATACTCCACAGTGAGGGCTATGAGATAACCGGTTCAGATACCGCTGAGTCCGATACTCTTGAACGCATACGTTCATACGGCATCCCTGTAACTATGGGGCATTTCCCTGAAAATGTCAACGGTGCCGACCTCGTTGTATATACCGCCGCTGTAAAGCTTGACAATCCGGAGCTTGTTTCGGCTGAGGCTCAGAATATACCCGCCGTAGAGAGATGCATAATGCTCGGTGCGGTTACGGAAAGATATAAAAGGTCTGTCGCTGTAAGCGGTACTCACGGCAAGACTACGACCACATCAATGATAACTCAGATACTCACAATGTCAGGCTGTGACCCTACAGCCGTTATCGGCGCAAAGCTCCCGTTTATAGGCGGAAACAGCCGTGTGGGAAAATCAGACCTCATGGTATGCGAAGCATGCGAATATGTTGACAGCTTTCTTCATATCTATCCTGCAATGGCTGTCATACTCAATGTTGACGAGGATCATCTTGATTACTTCGGTACGCTCGACAGGATAAAGCAGTCATTCAAAAAGTTTATCTCACAGACATCCGGCTGTATAGTAATAAACGGCGATGACGCAAATTCTATGGAATGTGTAAAAGATACCATAGACGAGGGCAGCAAGCAGGTAGTTACTTTCGGCTTCGGACGCAAAAACGACTTCCGCGCCGAGATAACCGGAGAGTTGTCCGTATGCGACAGCTTTGACCTTTATTACCATAATGAGAAAATAACATCAGTAGCGCTCAGAGTGCCTGGAAAATTCAATGTTCAGAATGCTCTTGCGGCATGCGCGGCAGCAATAACCCTTGGAGTAAGTCCGGAGGATGCGGCTAAGGCTCTTGGAGAATTCCGCGGCGCTCACAGACGCTTTGAGATACTCGGCGAGCCGTGCGGCATAACCGTTGCGGATGATTTCGCTCATCACCCGACAGAGCTTAATGCAACGCTTACAACAGCAATGAGCATGGGGTTCAAAAATGTATGGGCAGTGTTCCAGCCGCATACATTCTCAAGGACATATACCTTCCTCAATGAATTTGCAGAGGTATTGTCTATCCCCGACCATACCATTCTTTCGGAGATACTTCCCGTAAGAGAGACCAACACCTATAATATATATGCAAAAGACCTTGCCGAAAAGATAGACGGCTGTGTATGGTTCAAGACCTTTGAGGAGATAGCAGACTATGTTACCGAAAAGGCAAAGCCTGGCGACCTTATAATAACCATCGGCGGCGGAAACGTATATATGTGCGCCAATATGATAATGAAAAAGCTCACTGCAAAGGAGCAGAAATAAATCTATAAACGGGACGTGAGAATAAAATTGGAGAAAAGACTGAAGCTTTACGGATTTAACAATCTTACAAAAACACTCAGCTTTAATATATATGACGTTTGTTATGCAAAAACGGAGCGTGAGCAGAAGGACTACATAGCATATATAGATGAACAGTACAATTCGGAAAGACTGACAAAGATACTTTGTCAGGTAACTGAAATGATAGGCGCATCTGTCCTGAATATCTCAAAGCAGGACTATGACCCGCAGGGCGCAAGCGTGACCCTGCTGATATCCGAAAAGGGACTTCCCGAAAAAATAGACGAGTCGTGCAACTGCGGAAAGTATGCCGCT
>ONVG01000100.1 GCA_900321195.1 uncultured Eubacteriales bacterium | reverse complement strand
ATAAACGCTTATGCCGTCTATCTCCGAGTCTGTCCTTGCAAAGTAAATGTATTCAAAAACGCAAAGTGATTTTCTGTTGTCCTTCGGGCAGTTCGTTCTTATTGAGCGTATGCCGTCAGCATCAGCAACTATTACTTCGCCGGGGTCTACATCTCTTACAAAATCAGCGCCGCATGCTGCAAGCGCAGCAGTTTCCGAGGCAAATATTACAGACTTTCCGAGTCTGCCCATGCAAAGCGGTCTGAATCCGTTGGGGTCTCTTGCGGCTATCAGCTTTTTCGGACTCATAACGAGCAAAGAATATGCTCCGTCTATCTGCTTCATGGTTTTGAGAACTGCTTCCTCTACATTATCAGTAACAAGTCTTTCTCTTGCTATAAGATATGCTATTGCCTCAGAGTCGATAGTTGTCTGGAAAATAGCGCCCCTGTTTTCAAGCTCTCTTCTTATATCAAACGCATTTGTAAGATTTCCGTTGTGAGCTATTGCAAGCGTACCCTTTACATAACGCATAACAAGCGGCTGTGAGTTTTCACGCACACTGCCGCCTGCTGTAGAGTACCTTACATGAGAAATAGCTATTTGTCCCTTTAAGCCGTCAAGTATATCATTGCTGAATACCTCGCTTACAAGACCCATATTCTTATGTCCTGTGATAACGCCCCTGTCATTTACGGATATGCCGCAGCTTTCCTGACCTCTGTGCTGAAGCGCAAGAAGTCCGTTATAGCATGCATATGCAGGAGCTATACTGTCGTCACCGTATATCCCGAATACGCCGCATTCCTCATGCAGCTCCTCGGAAAAATATCCCTGTGGATCGATACTCAAAAAAATCATTCCCCTTAATGCCGAAAATAATTGTCAGCTTTCTGTAGTTGATTATTTGCCTAATCCTATTCTTCTCATCATTTCTGCATAAGCTTCCTCTACGCCGCCGAGATCGCGTCTGAAACGGTCTTTGTCAAGCTTTTCATGCGTCTTGATATCCCAGAAACGGCATGTATCGGGTGATATCTCGTCAGCAAGGACTATTTCGCCGTCAGCGGTCTTGCCGAATTCAAGCTTGAAGTCGATAAGCTCTACGCCTACGCTTGCGAAAAATTCTACCATATATTTGTTTATAGCGAATGACATCTCGCTTATCTTATCGATATCTTCCTTTGTAGCTGCGCCTATAGCGATAGCATGATATGAGTTGATGAGCGGGTCGCCGAGTGCGTCATCCTTGTATGAGAATTCAAGAACAGTGCATTTAAGCTCCTGACCTTCTTCAAGACCGAGACGCTTTGCCATTGAGCCTGCTGCCTTATTTCTTATAATGACCTCAAGCGGTACTATCTTTACCTGCTTAACGATAGTTTCCCTGTCATTAACTTCCTCGACAAAGTGTGTCTTTATACCTTTTTCTTCAAGAAGTCTGAACATAAAGTTGGACATTCTGTTATTTACAACGCCCTTACCTGTTATTGTTCCCTTTTTAAGACCGTTGAAAGCTGTAGCGTCATCCTTATACTCTACCATGCAATAGCCCGGCTCGGACATTGCGTAAACCTTCTTAGCCTTTCCTTCATACAAAAGCTCTGCCTTTTCCATTCTGAACTTCTCCTCTCGAAATTAAAAAATCGCTGAAATTTGCTGAAAAACAACTTTAATTATACAACCTCAGCCGCACTTTAGCAAGACATTATACAAACTTTGACATTTAAAACATTATTTGTCGTCAGACAGTCATTTTTTTCTATCTTTTACACAAAAACGCTTTTATCCTCTGCCTTTTGCATAATCATGCCGCTTTTATTTTACACTATTTTTATAACTTGCACAATAGCTGACAAAAATTTTTTTCACTCATTTCGGAAAAATCCTTTATTATCCCTTTGTTGTGCCTTTATTGTCACAAATTGTTGAAACCCTGCCTGTTTTGAATTTTTTGATGTCAAAACTTGCAAAAATTTTAAATTCCCCCTTGATTAAATGTAATTTATATGCTAAAATATGTAATGCAGTCAAAAAGTAAAGGAAAGATTTGAAAAAACACTTTCAAAATACTGCATTTTCTTAATTATTTTATTTATTTTTTTAAGGAGTGACAAAAATGTCATACGTAAGCGAACAGCTTGAAAAGTTGGCAGCAAAAAACCCCGGTCAGCCGGAATTCCTTCAGACAGCAACAGAGGTACTTACTTCTCTTGAGCCTGTTTTCGAGGCAAATCCTCAGTCTCATCGAGAGAATCACTGAGCCTGAAAGACAGATAATGTTCAGAGTACCGTGGGTAGACGATAACGGTAATGTTCAGGTAAACAGAGGTTTCCGTGTACAGTTCAACAGCGCGCTTGGTCCGTACAAGGGCGGCCTTCGTTTCGCTCCTAACGTAAATATCAGCATAATCAAGTTCCTCGGCTTCGAGCAGATCTTCAAGAACTCTCTTACAGGTCTCCCGATAGGCGGCGGCAAGGGCGGCGCTGACTTCGACCCCAACGGCAAGTCAGATATGGAGATCATGAGATTCTGCCAGTCCTTCATCACAGAGCTTTACAGACACATCGGCCCCAACACTGACGTTCCCGCAGGCGACCTCGGTGTAGGCGGCAGAGAGATCGGCTACATGATGGGTCAGTACAAGAGAATCAGAGACGCTTATGACGGCACTCTTACAGGTAAGGGCGTTGGTTACGGCGGTCTCCTCGGCCGTGCAGAGGCTACAGGCTATGGTATCGTATTCTATGCAAGAGAAATGCTCAACTACTTCGGTGAGACTCTTGAAGGCAAGACAGCAGTTGTTTCAGGCTTCGGCAACGTTGCCTGGGGTACATGCAAGAAGCTCACAGAGCTTGGCGCTAAAGTTATCACTATCTCTGGTCCTGACGGCTACATCCTTGATGAAGACGGCGTTTCAGGCGAGAAGATCGATTATCTCCTTGAACTCAGAAGCAGCGGCAAGAACATCTGCGCTCCTTATGCAGAGAAGTTCCCGAATGCTAAGTTCTTCCCGGGTGAGAAGCCCTGGGGCGTTAAGGCTGACCTCTATATCCCCTGCGCTACTCAGAATGAGATATATCTTGAGGATGCTCAGAAGATGGTCGCTAACGGCTGTAAGTTCCTCTGCGAAGGCGCTAACATGCCTACAAGAAACGAGGCTATCGAGTATCTCATGGAGAACGGCGTAGTTGTAGGTCCTTCCAAGGCTGCTAACGCAGGCGGCGTTGCTTGCTCATGCATCGAGATGGCTCAGAACGCTGAACACCTCGTATTCACTGAGGAAGAAGTTTACGCTAAGCTCGAAAACATCATGGTCAACATCTTCAAGCAGAGCATCGCTGCTTGTGAGAAGTACAACCTCGGCAACAACCTCGTTGCAGGCGCTAACATCGCAGGCTTCGTAAAGGTTGCTGACGCTATGCTCGCTCAGGGTATTGTTTGATAAATAATTGATCATCGGAATGAAGCCGCTGCTGTGTTTTAACAACAGCGGCTTTTATTTTTTATCTATTGAGCCGGATTTTGGAAAAAAGATTATCCCCCGACAAAATTCAACAAAATTCAACAAAATTGATTTTGGATTATTCATAAACAGCTTTCCGCAGGATTATTCATAAAAATAATTGATTTTACTGTAAAAATGTGTTAGAATTATGGGTATTTGAATGATAACCTGAAAGGAGAAATTTTTTGTGAGTCAGTCAACACAAAAGCGAAATTCGTTTTCAAGCTCTATCGGCTTTGTCCTCGCAGCAGCAGGAAGTGCCGTAGGTCTTGGAAATATCTGGAGGTTCCCGTATCTTGCGGCTAAGGACGGCGGCGGTCTGTTCCTTTTGATATACCTCATCCTCGCTCTTACGTTCGGATATACTATGCTTGTTTCAGAAGTATCTATCGGACGTAAGACAAAACAAAGTGAGCTTACCGCTTATTCGGCGCTGTACAAGTCTCACGCATTGGCATCAGGCGGCAAGCCTAAAAAGGGCGGAACAGTAATTACAAAAATATTGGGCGGATTTGCGGCAATAGTACCCTTTATGATACTCCCCTATTACTGTATCATAGGCGGCTGGGTGCTTAAATACTGCGTTATATTCTGCGCAGGTCAGGGCGCTTCTATCGCTGAAAACAGCGGAGAATATTTTTCCGGATTTATAACCGCTCAGTATGAACCGATAATTTTCAACGCTGTATTCCTTGCGGCTGTTGCAGTTATCATCTTCATGGGAGTAAACAAGGGCATTGAGTCGATTTCTAAAATTCTTATGCCCGCGCTTTTAGTCCTCGTTATCGCTATAGCTATTTTCTCAATAACTATAAACGGTGACAAGCATTCGGGTCTTGATGGTCTTCAGGTCTACCTTATCCCGAACTTCAGCGGCATAAACGCAAGCAAGGTGTTCTTTATAGTGCTTGACGCTATGGGTCAGCTTTTCTACAGCATCAGTGTCGCTATGGGTATTATGATAACATACGGCTCTTACTTCAAGGATGACAGCAATCTTATAAAATCGGTTAACCGTATCGAGATATTCGATACCGCTGTCGCTTTCCTCGCAGGTATTATGATAATCCCTGCAGTATTCGCATTCCTCGGTGAAGACGGTCTCCAGAACGCAGGCCCCGGACTTATGTTCATCGCTCTTCCTAAAGTATTCGCAGCTATGGGATGGATAGGAAATATTGTCGGTGCCGTATTCTTTGTAATGGTATTCTTTGCCGCTCTTACAAGCGCTATTTCCATACTTGAAGCTGTCGTTGCAAGCATTATGGATCGTTTCGGACTTAGCAGACGTATTTCAACGATAATCGAAACAGTTATCGCTCTTGTAATTGGTATTGTTATCTGTCTCGGATACAACATTCTCTACTTTAAAGCTCCTATGCCAAACGGCGGTACGGCTCAGCTGCTTGATATCTTCGACTACATAAGCAATAATATACTTATGCCTGTTGTCGCTATAGGTACATGCATACTTATCGGCTGGATAGTAAAGCCTGTTACCATCATAAAGGAAGCTACAAAGAACGGCGAAAAATTCGGCAGAAAAGCTCTTTACATCGCTATGATAAAATTTGTTTCCCCTGTTATGCTCGTTATATTATTATTGGGTTCACTGGGTATAATCAAATAATGAAAAGCAAAGACTTTATCCTGGGAATAAAAGACGGAATACCGATAGGTCTCGGTTATCTTTCCGTATCCTTCGGCTTTGGCATAACGGCTGTAAGGCTCGGTATATCCGTATTGAGCGCTTTCATAATTTCCCTTACAAATCTTACCTCGGCAGGACAGGCTGAGGGCGTGAACATAATAGCTTCTCACGGCACTCTTATTGAAATGGCTCTCGTTCAGCTCGTTATCAATCTGAGATATGCTCTTATGGCGCTTTCGCTCTCGCAAAATCTTGACAGGAGTTTTACTCTCCGTCACAGATTTATAGCCGCTTACGGAATAACGGATGAGATATTCGCAGTATGTGCGACAAAAAAAGAACCTATAACGCCCGTTTATATGTACGGCATAATCATTGTTGCGACTGCCGGCTGGACATTCGGCACATTTCTTGGCGCTGCCGCAGGAGAAATTCTTCCGGCTGATATTATATCCGCACTCGGCATAATGCTCTACGGAATGTTCATTGCTATAATCGTGCCGCCGGCATCAAAAAACAAAAGCATATTCGTTGTTGTCGCATTTGCCGCAGCAATGAGTACTCTTTGCAGATATTTCCTTACATTCCTTTCAAGCGGTTTTGTAGTTATCATCTGCGGGATATCGGCTTCGCTCATAGGCGCATGGCTGTTCCCTGTAAAGGAGGCTGAAAAAACATGAGCATTGCACTTTACATAATAGTTATGGCCGGCGTTACGTATCTTATCAGAATGCTGCCGTTTGCGTTTTTCCGCAAAAAAATAAAGTCCGTATTTTTACGGAGCTTTCTTCACTACATTCCTTATGCGGTACTCAGCGCTATGACTATTCCGGCAATATTCTACAGCACAGGCAATTTTATTACCGCTGCCGCCGGATCTGTTACGGCTCTTGTACTGGCATATTTTGATTTGCCGCTGATAGTCGTTGCAATAGCAGCATCAGCAGCAGCCTTTGGAGCAGGTATATTTTTCTGATATCTGAGCATACAACAACAGACACGGTCCCGATTCGGATACCGTGTCTGTTGTTTTTTATACTGCTCAGTTATCGGTTTCATTCCCCAGAACAAGCTTTATCTGTTCTTCCGTAAAGCCGTTCTTTTTCATGTTTTCTAAAATGATGTTTCTTTCCTCAGTTCTGCCTTTCGCCATGCCTTTCGCCATGCCTTCAGCTCTGCCTTTTGCCATGCCTTTTGCCATGCCTTTTGCCATGCCTCTTTCCATGCCTTCCCGCAGCGAACCTCTTATTGCCGAGGCTTCATCATGCAGACGCTTTTCACGGTAATACGCTTCCTGGCGCAGCTTTTCATCTGCGCTAAGCTCACGAAGCTTTACTATCGTTTCATGGATTTCGGGTATTGTTGATTTGTTCTGTATCTCCATAAGCTCAGCCTCCGTTTCTGCATTTATAAGAGCAAGCCAGTCCTCCATACGTCTGTTCTTTTTGAACTTCCCTATTTTTTTAAGCTCAAAGAAATGTATTGAAAACTTATCTGTCAAAAGCTCTTTGCGGTCATTTTCAAGTATTTTGAAATTCGAGTGATAATCATCACAGTCAAACAGATTAAAATTGATGATGTTTATACAGATGGTTTGTTTCAGCTCTCCGTAATCATCTCCGACTTTCAGTTCGTCGCTGTAAAGCTTCGACCAATAAAACAATGTCCTGTCCTTAAAGTCAGGCTCGCGGTTCACCTGCATCTCAATATTGACTATCCTGCCGTCAACGTCCATTTTGATGTCCAGCCTGCTGAATTTCTGATCAATATATTCAGGCGCAAGCTCTACATTGCTCAGATATATCGCCTTGATATCTTCACGTGGTATTTCGAGCAAATCGGAAATAAATGCTGCAATTATATTTTTATTATTTTCATTTCCAAAAATGCGCTTGAATATTATGTCAAGCTTCAGCTTTACGATACGTGTTTCTTTTTCCATAGGCACACTTCCGTTTTTGTCTTTGCTTTATTATAGCACATTTTATCGTATTTATCAATCATTTATCATCAAGTATTTTGCTTATTTCGGGGAACGGCGCAAGGCTGCGTTTCAGTATGCCGTTCATATAGGCTATTGCTGTGCCGTAATTGGTTATGGGAACACCCTCATCCTCGGCGCATTTAAGACGGTACTTCATCTCTCTCTCGTTGAGCATACAGCCGCCGCAGTGTATTATCAGACTGTATTTTTTCAGGTCTTCGGAAAACTCTGTTCCCGACGTCCACCCGAATTTTATATTTTCAAGTCCTGTGAATTTTTTTATCAGCCGCGGAAGCTTTACTGTGCCTATATCTCCGCATTGTCTGTGATGTGTGCAGCCCTCGGATATAAGTATGCTGTCGCCCTCTTTCAGCTTATTCAGCGCAGTTACACCCTCGACTGCAAGTCTGAGATTGCCCTTGTAATTTGCAAAGAGTATGGAGAAGGATGTCAGCGTTTACCGTGAGCTTGCCCTCATCAAGCTGCGCAATTCGCTGGACACGCTCATCCGAGGCGGCGTGGTTCCGCAGAACTGCGGCACGCGCATCCGCATCAACGCCGCGTCATTGCGCCTGAAGTGGGAGGATCTGTGAGCCTGAATTTGCCGGACAGCCTGAAGGGGGCGTTCGTGAAGCGCCCCGAGAACGCCAACAAGTACACCGTCGGCACCGTCACGGTCGTCGGCGGCTCGGGGCGATACATCCACGCCCCGGTCATCGCCGGGCTCGGCGCGCGCACGGGCGGCGCGGGGCTGGTGCAGCTCGTCGTTCCCGACGCCTCGCGCAT
>ONVG01000095.1 GCA_900321195.1 uncultured Eubacteriales bacterium | reverse complement strand
ATTATACCACATTTCAGGGGACTGTGCCTTTTTTGTTGCTGTTTTTCTTAGTGTTTATCAGGGGTTAAAGCTATTTGGAGTGTGGGAAGTTTGAGTAAATATCTTGTTATATATGTAGATCCATTCACAAAATATTACTTTAAAGAGATTTCATCCTTATAATATAATAATAACTTAAAAATCCCATTATTGCAACGAATTTTTAAAAATAATTTACAATTTTTCCGCAATATGATATCATAATAAGTAAAGAACAGATAATTTAACGGAGGTCGGAGACAAATGAAGAAAATACTCTATATAAATTGCTGCGTAAGAAAAAATTCAAGAACAAAGATACTTGCTGACAGGGTTTTTAAACGTCTCGGAACATGCGGTACGGAATTAAAGATTGAAAATATAGGGCTTATGCCGCTTAACAGTTCGGCACTTGAAAAGCGTGAAAGAGACATAGCCGCAAATGATCTTGAAGATAAATGCTATAATTATGCAAGATCGCTTGCTTCGGCTGATGAGATACTAATTGCCGCGCCCTACTGGGATCTTTCATTTCCTGCTTCATTAAAGCTTTTCTTAGAGCATTGCTCCGTGATAGGCATTACATTCGGCTATAATGAAAAGGGTGAGCGCATAAAGCTATGCAATGCGGAACGGGTGATATATGTAACGACAGCCGGCGGAGTTATCGGAAATTTCGACCTCGGATATGAATATATAAAAGCTTTGTTCAGCGAGCTTTACGGCGTAAAGGAAAGCATAGAGATAAAAGCCGACCGTCTTGATATTCAAGGTGAAGATGCGGAAAAGATAATAAGCGAAAAGCTTGAGGAGATAGACAGAATGGAATTCTGATATTACAATAAGTATAATAATAAATATACAAACAGTATAAAAAGATGTTTAAGACAAAAAACAAGTCCGTCAGGCTCTGCCGTGGCGGACTTGTTTGTCAGCGATATTTATCAGTCAACTATTATCTCGCCCATCATGCCGGGAACAGCAAGTGCAGCGTTAGACTCGTCTGTATCGATGTGCATAGCCGGAGCAAACTTCGGGCTTACTCTTACAACTACATCACCGAATACGAGCTTTCTTCCGTCGCTGTCAACTTTAAGGCTTACTACCTGCTTGTCTTTAAGACCAAACTCCTCGGCAGTCTTGGGGTCAAGGTGAATGTGTCTTTTAGCTATCATAACGCCTTCTTTGACCTCTACCTCTCCCTTGGGGCCGATAAGCTTACAGCCGGGTGTTCCTGCAACGTCGCCTGATTCTCTTACGGGAGCTACTATACCGATCTTGCGCGCTTCGGATATAGAAAGCTCGATCTGGTCTGCCGGTCTTACCGGACCTAAGATAGAACAGACAAGCTCACCCTTGGGGCCTACTACTGTTACCTTTTCAAAGCTTGCAAACTGACCGGGCTGAGAAAGATCCTTTTTCTTTGTAAGCTCTGCGCCTGCGCCGAAAAGTGTTTCAAGAGTTTCCTGTGTCACATGTACGTGACGTGCCGATGTTTCGATCAAAATTTCCATTGTAAACTGCTCCTTACTTTATAATTTTCATTTATATATCTATTTTACAACGCTTTTTCCAAAAAGTAAATATCTTATTTGAAACTTAGCATAATTTGTTGATAAGATATTATATTTCTGATATTATAGTAAAAAACAAGACAATACGGAAGGTGAAAATATGGACTCTCCCCTTGCAGACAGACTAAGGCCAAAAACACTTGACGATATAGCCGGACAGCACCATCTTCTTGATAAGGATAAGCCGCTGAGAAAAATAATAGAGTCGGGAAAAATACCGAACATGGTCTTTTACGGCCCTTCGGGTGTCGGAAAAACTACCCTTGCTTCAATAATAGCCAGACAGACAAATAAAACCCTCCGCAAGCTCAACGGTACAACGGCAACTACAGCGGATATACGCAGCATAGTTGACGAGCTTTCGGGATTCAGCGGAATAAACGGTATCCTGCTTTATCTTGACGAAATACAGTACTTCAACAAAAAGCAGCAGCAGACACTTCTTGAATTCATCGAGGACGGCAGCATAACTCTCATAGCTTCTACCACTGAAAATCCTTACTTCTATATTTACAGCGCAATACTGAGCCGTTCGACCGTTTTTGAGTTCAAGCCGCTTGAAAAGGATGATGTTATATGCGCCATAAAAAGAGCTTTAAACATATTGCAGAATGAAACAGGCGAGGATATAGAGATATCCGAAAAGGCAGTTGAGCATATAGCTTATGCCTGCGGCGGCGATGTGCGAAAAGCAATAAACGCTGTGGAGCTTTGCGTGCTTTCCTCACCGCTTGACGAAAACAAGCGCATAATATCGGATGATACGGCAGAGATGCTCACACAGAAAAGCGCTGTAAGATATGACCGTGAGGGCGATGAGCATTACGACCTCCTTTCAGCATTCCAGAAATCAATGCGAGGCTCTGACCCCGATGCAGCAATACATTATCTTGCGCGTATTCTTGCCGCAGACGACCTTCCGTCAGCATGCAGAAGGCTTATGGTTTGTGCTTGTGAGGATGTAGGGCTTGCAAATCCGCAGATAATACCCATAGTAAAGGCGGCTGTAGACGCTGCTTTTATGGTAGGGCTGCCCGAAGCAAGAATACCCCTTGCAGATGCAGTCGTACTCGTAGCGCTTTCGCCTAAGTCCAACTCCGCATATATGGCTATAAACAAGGCTATGGCGGACGTAAAGGCAGGAAAGGGCGGCGGTTTTCCGCGTCAGCTTCAAAACAAGCACTATGACGGCGATGAGGTACAGAACAAGGGACAGAACTATATCTACCCCCATGATCATCCTTATCACTGGACATATCAGCAGTATATGCCTGATTCTCTGCTTGGCACAGTTTATTATGAACCCGGAGAAAACAAAACAGAACAGGCGTACAAGGAATACTGGAAACGCATAAAATCACTATAAATTACAAATTCAAGTCCCAAAGCTCAGACTCTGCTCCGCCGAAGTCCTGAGCTTTGGGACTTTTTTCTGCTCCGTATGATATGATACATACAAATAACAATAAACAAGCAGCCTAATTTTCGGAAATAATATTGTAAAATTTTATATTTTGTGCTATAGTGTTTAGTATCATGTTTTTAATGGAGGAATCAAAAATGTTAAGAACCAGCAGAACCAAAAGAACAGCAGCGGCATTTATGGCCTTTGTTCTTGCAGCTCTCTGTCTTACAATGTTCATCAGCTCACCGCATATTTATGCAGTTGATGACGACCCTAAGCCGAGCGCAGCAGAAAACGAAGACTATATAAAGACTGTTGACGACCTCAAAGGCAAAAAAATAGGCGTACAGCTTGGAACGACAGGCGATATCTATGTTACCGACTATGAAAAAGACGGTACAGCTACAGTTTCACGCTTCAACAAAGCAGCAGATGCAGTACAGGCGCTCAAACAAAGCAAAATTGACTGTATCGTGCTTGACGAACAGCCGGCAAAGGCTTTTGTCGAGAGAAACAGTGATATCAAGATAATAGATGAGGAATTCACACTTGAAGATTACGCATTCTGTGTCAGGAAAAGAAACAAAGAGCTTCTTGACAAAATAAACACATCCCTTGCAAAACTCAAAAAAGACGGTACTCTTGAACAGATAATCAACAGCTACATAGGCACCGACGACAGCAAGGCAGAACCCTACAAGAAAAAGGATGTAAGCCGCAGCGGTAAGCTCACTATCGCTACAAACGCAGAATTTCCGCCGTATGAATACATGGACAACGGTACTATAACAGGTATCGATATGGATATCATGCAGGCTATCTGCGATGACCTCGGCTTAGAGCTTAAAATCGAGAATATGAAGTTCGACTCTATCATAGCTTCCGTAAACGCAGGCAAGGCAGATGTCGGCGCAGCAGGCATGACTGTAACAGATGAGAGAAAGAAAAATGTAGATTTCTCAGACTCCTATACAACATCAAAGCAGGTAATAATCATCCGAAAGACTGTGAAAGAATCATCAGCGGCTTCAACCGACAACGATGAACTTTCACTTATAGATAAGTTCAAACAGAATTTCATTGATCAGAACAGATGGCGCTATCTTGTTGACGGTCTCGGAACAACTCTCTTTATAACACTCCTTTCTATAATAGTAGGTCTTATTATCGGTACACTCATAGCTGTAGTTCGTACCATACACGACCAGAACGGAACATTAGTTATACTCAATTTTATATGCAAGCTTTATCTTACTATTATAAGAGGTACGCCGGCAGTTCTCCAGCTCCTCATAATCTATTACGGTATTTTCAGCGCAGTAGATATCAACAAGATAATCGTTGCTGTTGTTGCATTCGGTCTTAACTCGGCAGCATATGTTGCAGAGGTCATCCGTTCGGGTATAAACGCTGTTGACAAGGGACAGTTTGAGGCAGGAAGATGTCTTGGTCTCAACTACAAACAGACTATGTTCGGCGTTATCATGCCGCAGGCCTTCAAGCACATGCTTCCGGCGCTTCTTAACGAAATCATATCACTTCTTAAAGAAACAGCTATCTGCGGTTATATCTCACTCCAGGATCTTACAATGGGCGGCGATATCATAAGAGCGCAGACATACGATGTATTCATGCCGCTTATCGCAGTTGCAATAGTTTATCTCGTGATAGTTATAATACTCAGCCGCATCAGCTCAACACTCGAAAGGAGATTTAAGAAGAATGAAAGATAATAAAAAGACAGATAAAAAAGCTGAGCCCAAAAAGAAGGAATCTACAGATAAAAAAGACGTACTCATAGAAACTATCGGTCTTTGCAAGAGCTTCGGAGATAATGAAGTACTGAAGGGCATAAGCACAACGATATCAAAAGGCGAGGTAATTGCTATAATAGGTCCTTCGGGCTGCGGCAAATCCACCTTCCTGCGTTCTCTCAACCTGCTTGAAGTTCCCACAGACGGAAAAGTAATGTTCGAGGGTACGGACATTACAGATAAAAAAGTAGATATCAATAAGATGCGTGAGAAAATGGGAATGGTGTTCCAGCAGTTCAACCTCTTCCCTAACATGACAATAAAACAAAATATAATGTATGCTCCCGTTACTCTGAAAAAAATGACTAAGGAAGAGTCCGAAAAGAAAGCCGAAGAGCTTCTTGAAAGAATAGGCCTTGCCGACAAGGCTGCCGCATATCCCGACAGTCTTTCCGGCGGTCAGAAGCAGAGAGTCGCTATCATAAGAGCGCTTGCAATGAACCCTGATGTTATGCTTTTTGACGAGCCTACATCCGCGCTTGATCCTGAAATGGTCGGCGAGGTACTTTCGCTTATGAAAGCCCTTGCAAAAACAGGTATGACAATGGTCATAGTAACGCATGAAATGGGCTTTGCAAAAGAAGTTGCTGACAGAGTTATGTTCTTCAACGACGGTGTTATCGCAGAAGAAAACACACCCGAAGCTATATTCTCAGCTCCGCAGAACCAGCGTCTTAAAGACTTCCTTTCAAAGGTGCTTTAAAATAACCGAAAACATTAAAGCATGTACGGCAAGCCATACGGTCTGCTGTACATGCTTTTTTATTCTCTGTATATATGTATATAATTGCAGCAAATTAACTATAATTATAAATGTTGTTAGGATATAATTAAGCACTATTATATTTGAGTTTTATTGTCAAATAATGTAGAATATTAGATATTACCTTTTATTTTCTGTGTTTTTATCCGACATAAAAATACACTCATGTTAATGTATCATAGGTGAATAAAAAGGAAGGAGATATATATAAATGAAAAGGAAAATAGCAGCATTTTTAACGTCATGTCTTGTTATTATGTCTGTTCTTATCATCTCACCGCTGAGTGCGAGCGCTGCGGAATTCGAGATAGATTTCGAGCCTATCAGCAAATCGCTGTACCTTGAAAATCTGGACACCGATACCGTTGTTTACACAAAAGCCGCAGATGAAAAGCGTTATCCGGCATCAACTACAAAGA
>ONVG01000083.1 GCA_900321195.1 uncultured Eubacteriales bacterium | reverse complement strand
GTCAGCTTTTTCTTTCTATCAGCAGAAGCAATGCCTGGGCGAATACCTTTTTGGGACTGGTGCAGCGCTTTGTTGCTTGCTGAGTTTCACGGATTCAGGTAATAGTGTAAAACAGAATTCAAGAGGATGTAGAAATGTTAGTTGTAAAAACAATTACCATTATACTGGGATTGGCGTTTTTATTATTTGGATATTTCATTTATTTTCATAAGAAGTATAATCTCATTAATGGTTTTAATGCAGATTATAAGGCAGGTCGCAAAGATGAAAAATATGCGAAAATAGTCGGACTGATCGAGTTGATTCTTGGCATAGTTTTACTTATAATCGGTATTATTTTAATTTTATTTGTATAAGGGAAACTCTGATTTATCTCAGAAAACCCCTTAGTAGTAAAACTCTCCGTATTTACTACGATTCTACTACTAACGGGGAGAGTGAAAAACGGGGGGTGTAATTCTCTTTATCCGTCTAATGTTTATCAGAACATACTCCTTTACAAAATAAATAACCCGACACTGTTATCAGTTTTTAGCCTGATAACAGTGCCGGGATCATTGTATTATTATTGAACTTTCACGCTTCCGCTTGTATTTCCAGTAAATTCTGCGCCGTCTGAAAGATTGACTGTGACAGAGCTTATATCATCGGCTGTGATAGTGTCGCTGTAGCTTTCTCCGGAGAGATTGAGCGTCAGCTTACCGCCGTTGGAGCCGTCTTTTCCCCATCTCCCTGTGCCGGCTGAAACAAGATCGCCTGATTTAGCAGTCAGGGTATTACCGCCGTTCAGGTTTATTACGGAGCTTGTATTGGTGATGTAGAACATCGGGCCGTCAAGATCACTTGTGATAGTTGTGTTTGTCATTGTAAGCGTTGATACCGAGGCGGTCGCATCAGAATCCGCAGCATCGCCTGACATACTCTGATAGAGCATTACGCCGTTATTGCCGCTGCCGCTTACTGTAAAATTACAGTTTATCATAGTGATGGAATTCTTACCCTCAATAACGGCAGCCTGAGAGCCTGTGGAAATGCCTGTACAGTTTTCAACCACTATCTCGCCGGTGGAATAGACGTTAGGACTTCCGTCACCTGATGAATTAAGCTTTGAATTCTTGACGGTGACATAACCTCCTCCGCGGTCTGTTGCGATAGGCGCACAATGAGCACCTGTGGTCGTGATATCAAGATGATCGGCTGTTATTGTGCCACCGTAAGTAGCATAAACTCCACGGGAACTGTTACCGGTCGTGCTGATGCTTACATTGCTCACTTCAATATTTGCTTCGTCCAGAGAGAAGATCGCGTTTGCTCCGCTGCAATCGGATTTTATCGTGCAGTTTTCTATCGTCGCCTTGCTGCCTTCTCCTACCGTCAGAATAACCGAGTTTATCCCGTAAAAGTTGTAGTCATCGGATACATCGGATTTCCTTGTGGAATCATTTTTGCCGGCATCACCTGTTTTGGTCAAAGCGGCATTTTTCAGTATAAGACTGCCGCCATTGATCACAAGGAACACATTCTGGTCTGTTTCGCTGCTGCTCCACTCGCCGCCGTCTATGACAGCATCAATGCCGTCAACAACATACGCGCCGCTGAGAGTAACAGTCTTATTTCCTATCGTTACTATAAAATTACCGAAGGAAAGCTGCATGTTATCAGAACTTGCCTCTTTAATGCTTATCTCGCCGGCGCCTACATCTGTTGTGGACGTCTTATCCTCTGTCGAAGTATCCTCTGTTTTGGGTTCAGACGATTCACCGGCTTTGATTCCGAAAGATTTCTCTGCTGTTACGGATTCCTCGGCTTTGCTTTCCGTTTCACTGCTTACGGAAACTTCTGCACTATCCTGCGTACTCACCTCTGACTGCACAAGGCTACTTTGAACGGCTGATTCCTCAGCTCCTGCAAGGGACGCCGTCCTTTGACGAGAAATTTTACCCTTCAATAACTCGGTTCCTTAGTTTGACAATCCTGCTGCTGTAAGAGGCACACTCCGCAGAATGCGTTACCTGAAGTATCGTGACTCCCTTCTCTTCGTTCAGTCGCCTGAAGAGCTGCATTATTTCTGCACCTGAAGCTGCGTCCAGGTTACCTGTGGCTTCGTCTGCAAGAATTATCTCTGGCTCGCCCAGTACAGCCCTTGCAATAGCAACTCTCTGCTGCTGACCGCCGGAAAGCTGCGACGGATAAGACTTCACCTTGCTTTCAAGTCCTGTTATCGATAATATTTCCTGATACTTTTCCTTGTAATCTGCTATACGCCTGTGACTCATTTCAATAGGCAGCAGTATGTTGTCCTCTACGGTCAGGTTGGCTGCAAGATTATAGAACTGAAATACAAAGCCAATCTTTTTGCAGCGGATCTCAGAAAGCTTTGCGTCATTAAGCTGAGTAATGTTATCCTCTCCTACGAAAATATCTCCCGTAAAATCCCTGTCAAGTCCTCCGATAAGATAAAGCAGAGTAGATTTACCGGATCCCGATTCTCCCATCAGGGACACAAAACTGCCTTTTTCTATGTCAAGAGATGCACCCTCAAATACAGACTGAGCAGCTTCACCCTTGCCGAAAGTTTTGTATATGTTTTTTACACTGATAACAATATTGTTCCCATTCATAATAATTCCCCCATAATCAGTCTGCGCTTGTCTTTATTTCTTCTGCAATATTCATCCTTGAAAGCATTCTCAAAGGTTTTACCGTAACGATAAGCAGTACCGCAATAGCCAAAGCACCGAACAGTACCGAATACAGTGCGGGATTCACAAGAGGTATGCTGATGTCAAGCATTTCAAGTCCTTTATCGATAATCTGCAGGAAATAAAATGAAAAAAACATAGAAGCTGTTACTGAAATAATAATCATCAGTAATGTTTCCGTAAAGATAAGCTTTTTCAGCTTGCTCTTGCTCATTGAAGAAGAGTAGTACACAGCATATTTTCTTCTGGATTGTTCAAAGCCCATAAGCAGGTTGCTTGAAGTACTCAACAGTGAGAGTATGAAACCGAGAGCAACTACTGCGTATACTATAGTCAGCATACTCTGCATCTGTGCCCTGAGTTCCATGAGATCTTCTTCTACGGTGACAATACTCGAATCAGGATCAGATGTAGTCAGCTTGAGCATCTGTATAACAGAAAAGACCTTGTCGGGCTTTGTCTTGATTACTACGGTAGAAGGTGAATCAAAGAATGCCCGCTTGTAGTTTTTCTCATTTAGCATAACGGTATTGCCCATACTGTTGAAATAGCTTGCGTCGATCAGAGTTTTTACTTTAAGCTTGTATTCTGTGGGCAGATAGCTATCGGGAGAGAGCGTCAGCGAAATCTCATCTCCTACCTTAATTGAAAGCTTGGATGCAAGCACCTTGTCGATAGCCGCTTCATTGTCCTCCAGTTTATCCGGACAATCTCTGATGCCTGTAAAATAGTTGAAACCTCCGTCATTGTAAGCCATGACCATCATATCACGATCCATACCGTTTAACCTGCTTCTGTTTTCGTATGTGAGATACTTGTAATACATCATCTCTACGCCTTCAACACCGTCTAATCTGTTGATTACCGTACTATAGAGTTCACTCTTCTGTTCGGGCTGTTTGATAAGAATGTTTGCGTCATACACTGGGGATGAAATCAGGTTAAGCAGTGACACACCGATAACGAGTACAGAAATAGTCAGAGATATAGCCGAAAGAATAAGCTGTGCGGAAGAAACACTGCTTTTGGTAGTAGAGATTTCCCTTACTGCAAGACGTGCCACAGGACTGTTTGTCTTTTTGAACAATGCTGCAAGCAGCTTTGAAATCCATAACAGCAGAAGCGGGAAGAAGAGTGCCGCACCGATTGCGGAAAGAAAAGCAGCAGTGATGACGATAATGAAATCCGAGGAAATAACAAAGCAGACAATACCTGCGACAAGTATGATAATGCCGATAATGCAGAGAGGCTTTGACGGCAGATAGGCAGTCTCTTTGGTACCGAATATAATATCTCTTACGGGAGTTTTTGACGCTTTGATTATTGCCGTAAGAGAGAAGATACACTGTATAAGTATAACGCCGAGAATAACGAGGAGGATCGTAAGGAAATTTATGCCGTCCGATTTAACACTGTCATCAATGCCTGCGGGCATGAACATACTCAGTGTAAGTCTGTTCTTCAGCGGAAGATATACAAGACATCCCAGCACCCCGCCGCACAGTCCGTAGAATGCGCTTTCCGCCATCAGGATCATTCCTGTACCTGCAACGCTGCCGCCTATGCTTCTCAGCATACCGATAACGGACATTCTTTCGTTTACGATATGTCTTGACATTGACACAACGATAAAGCAAACCATGAGGAAAACTACAGCAAATATGAGATAGTAGATGTTCAGCATACCGCCCATAGCATCCTCAATGTCAACGGAGGTAGTACCAGATGCCAGACAGTCAGGATATTTATTCTGTATGTCTTCGATAGTCTGAGCGGTCAGCTCGTCAGGAACAACATCCACATAGCCGAAACTGTAAGTGTTATCATCAAGTCCGCCTATTTCACGGCACAGCTCAGGAGTTACCAGTATAGCCGTAGGCGTCATTTCCATAACCTTGCGGGCAGGACAAATACTGAGTATCTTCAGGTCGTATTTTTTACCCTTGTCGCCGTAGAACGATATAGTATCTCCAACTTTTTTACCGGCCTGATATGCGAGGGGCTGTGTAATGGTAACGCCTTCCTTGGTATTTGGATAGATATCATCCAGAATCCTGATATCGTAAGCCGCTTTTGTGTCAATGCCCACGATCGTTATAGAAAGATGGTCGGCATAGTTAAAATACTTCTTATTTGGTTCGGTAATGCTGATTTCTGCAGTTACCTTTTTGACTATACTGCTTCCGAGCGGGAGATCAGCAGCTTCTGCACTCAGCTTATTCAGCGGATCAAGCAGGATGATATCCGTATTGCCGTAGGTTGAGTGAAAAAAATCAGTAATGCTGTTTTTAGCCGAAGTGATGCCTGAGATGCAAAACAGTGCCGCAAAAGCCGCCGCCGCCAGAGAAAGTATGATTATGGCGGAACGCAGAGGCTTTTTGAAAACATTTTTTACTACAAGTTTAGCTCTTATCATTTTTATCACCATATCCTTACTCTGTTTTCGGGCGCAACATACATCTTATCTTTTTCTTTTACATCATAAACGAGATAGAATTTATCCATGACCGAAACTACAGCATTTACCCTTGCCTCGGCAGGACTGTGTACATCACCCTCAAGAGCCTGTGTTACATCCTGTATTCTTATCAGCTCAGCCCATGATTCCGCTATTCCTGTGAAGATCTCTTCAAGCTCTGTCTTGTCGTCGGAAAGATTGAGTATACACTGTACTGCGCCTAAATCCGCTATATTTTCTCCGAGGGTTTGTTTGCCGTTGATAGAGTAGACATCCATTATCAAATAATGGATGTAATAGTCGGTGATTTTCTCCATGACCTTCTTGTAGGCTTCACTGTCTTCTTCGTTTATCCATCCGGGTTTATAACATCCCGTGTCGTCATACAGAAAACCGTTCGAGTCGAAGGCGTGGTTCATCTCGTGGGCAACAATATATCCGAAATAACCGAGATTGTAGTATTTGCTCTTTTTAAGTGAAAAAGCAGGCTCGGCCATATTAACCGCAGGTATTGTTATACAGTTTACCGTAGGATTATACACAGCATTTACTGTAATAGGTGTCATGTTCCAATGTCCCCTTGAAGCCTTCTCATTAAGAGTTGATATCTCAGCCTTAACCTTACCGCTTTTTACTGCTATCGCATTGCTTAGCAGAGAGCCGCCGTCTTCCGTGCTTGTGATAGTGAAGGGAGATACATAGTCCTTATTGTAACCGAGATTGATTATCATATTGTCAAGCTTGAGGAGGAATTTCTCCTTTGAGTTTTTGCTGAGTCTGTCACAGTCATTGATAAGCTCGCGCAGGGAGCCCTGAATATCTCTGACCATTATTTCGACAGCCGACATGACCTCATCAGTGCATATTTCTCTGCCGTAGAGCTGACCGATTTCTTCATCCAGCAGCGCTGCCGTATACTGCTTGGCGTGTTTATCAGTGTCATCAGCCTTAGCCTTACTCAAACCACCCATAAAACCAGGTGGAAGAGTATCCGCATATTCAAACGCCAGACAAGACAGCATGTAGTCCTGCATAGCTCTGAGGTTCTCGTTTTTAAGCTTTTTGTTTATCATTTCAGCCTGAGGAACATCAAATACAATCAGGGAATCGGTATTGAATCCAAAGGAGGTAAGCAGATTATCCACATCTATATTGCTGAATAAGTCTTTACATTCTTCCTTTGTGCGGGGGTTATAATGTACGCCCCAGTCGTTGAAGCAGTCGGAATCGGCTGTCTCCAGCATTATGTCGTAAATCAGCCTTACAACGTTCTTTGCTCTTGCGTTGGCTTCGGCTTTGTCTACATTTAGCGCTTTAAGGACATTCTCTGTACGACTGCCGATATCGTTTATGCCTGCGTCGGTTTTGGTGAAGTTTTCCTTCATATTGCCGCAGGTGAACATATTCATCATGAATAATGCGTTTTTGGAATTATCCTTCGTTTCAGGCTCTACAATAAACCTGAAAAAAGAAGATACTCCGTACTGCTGATATATCATTCCCATAGCACTGATAAGCTCATCTACAGTCTTGCAGGATTCGATCATTCCCAAGGCAGGTTTCAATGGATATATACCTGTTTTTTCTCTTGCTTCCAGATCCATGTACTGAAGGTAAGTTTCCTTTATCATCTCTTCAAGGGAGCCTTTTTGCGGGGTTCCTGATACATATTTATCTATCATGTCTGACAGATAATTCTCCATCACCTCCATAACCGTTTCCGACGTACTTATACCGGTCTTATTGTAGGGTATCTGATTTGTGGTAAGGAAGTCATAGTTTATATATCCGTAGTAGTCTTCCTCCGGACCGGGACGACTGACGGTTTCTGATGAAA
>ONVG01000024.1 GCA_900321195.1 uncultured Eubacteriales bacterium | reverse complement strand
TGTGATAAAATAACAAAAAGAATACTATAACTGTCAGTATGCTTGTGTGATTTACGCATTACATACGAGTTTGGTATTTATTTTGCAGTAATAATATAAATAAAAATTTTTAAGAGTGTGGTGTGTTTATGAAAACGGTAGCAACTGTAATGCAGTTAACACGAGGACTCCTTATCCTTACTCCCGCAGAGTATGATAAGGCAGAAGGCGGTCTTTCACTCAACAAGAAAAGATCGGGAGGTATGCCTACTAATTTCGGTATCCCTCAGATATTCGAGCTGAACGATTCACTCAAGGATCATCCCTATGAAAAAACGGATGAGCTTGCAGCATTTGTTAAACGCTGTGCCGAAAGCGTAAGCATGGAGCTTGGCGATATCTTCTTCTGTATCGAGGATGAAGATATACTTATAACCAAAGAGTATAAGCATGCTCAGGTAAATAAGGACAAGCTTCTTCTTACATACGCAAGAGTTGAGGCAGAAGCAGTACTTCATCAGGATGTTGATAAGTATACTGTACTTAACTTTGAGTATGGTCAGCAGTACGGCAAGTCTAACAAATCCGAGGACGTTTCGGCTTCTCTTTTTGCAATGAATACCGGTACACTTACTGATATCCGTGCAAACTTTACTCAGGCAGGTCTTAAAGTAGTAAAGGTCTCTCCTCCTATCGCAGGTCTTCTTCATACAGCAAAGGCAGACCTTAACTCCGCAACAAGAGCTGTTGCCGTTATCAGTATGGATTTCGCTGCAACACGTCTTGTAGTTCTCCATAACGGCGCGCCTGTTTTCCAGCAGTCGTTCTCAGGTATCCTTGAGGATATCGCAGAACTTCTTATGCTTGAATTCGGTATAAGCAAGCTCGGCGCTGTTGAACTTATCCGTCAGGAAGGCCTTGGCGTATGTAATAAGTGCAATAATGCAACTATAAGAAAGCAGACAATGACAATGCTCGATAACGCTATAGGTGAGCTTGTCAGAAACCTCAGAATGGTTATCTCAACGATGCGTCTTGATATTGACCAGATAGTACTTTGCGATGTTCTTGCAAGTCTTCCGAATATAGCAGCATACTGCCGTAAGCAGGGTCTTACAGCTCCTATGGAAAATGTTCTTAATATTTTCGCAAGCGGCGGAGTACGTCCTACAGTTGCACAGTCCGCTTCGGCAAAGCACTATGACCCTGTATCATTCATAACATTCAATGGCTTGCTTACAATGCCGATGAATGACGCTAACCTTTTGCAGGGCGAGTCTAATATACTCTCAGCTATGTCTAAGGACGGTAAATCTACTGTAGGTAACCTTATAGCAGGTGTTATAGGTGTTGCGGCAGCAGTATGGATAATCGGTATAAGCGGCTGGTGGGTAGCTCTTGAAGTACAGAAAAACAACGATGCAAGCGCTTTGAATAACCCTGAATTTAAAAAAGCTGAACAGCTTATAAACGATGAAGCAACATGGAAGAGCAGAAAGGATAATCTTGCAAAAGACCTTGAAACACTTCCTCAGACACTTCATAAGACTTCTGTTACTTTCGGACATTCTTTCGATGAAGTTATTCATAAGTCACATGGCTTTAATGAATATAAACTGCTGAATTCATCTGTAAATAAGGACTTCCAGTCCGTTGTAAATGTCACATTCCTGACATCAACATATGATGACTTTATGACTTTAAGAAAAGATATTACAGATTCAGGCTATTTCAGCCTTGGTGAAGCAACAAGCTCAAGCCGTGTTGAAAAGACATCAGGCGGAACAACAACAAGTACTTACTATAAGAATAAAGTAAAGCTTATTATCACAGAAGCAGGCGCTCAGGAAGCAGCCCTTACTTCCGAAGAACTTGCTGCAAGAGAGGCTCTTGCAAATAACAAGGCTAAGGAGAAGGAAGAAGGCAAGACCGGTACTAATACAGATAAGAACAATACCAATAATAACAACAATAACAACAATAACAATCAGACAAGCCAGAGCAGTTCGTCAGGAGAGCCTGATTTCAACAAGAAAACAGAAATACCCTCTGACGCAAAGATAGATGATGCTCTTGTCGGTAATTGGAAGTATGAGGAAAGCGGTCTGACTATGACTTATGAGTTCAAAAGTGACGGAACAGGCGTTGCAAGTATTATGGGAAGCTCAATGAACTTTAAGTATGGTACAAAGGACGGCAAGATATATGCAAACAGTGATGTAGTAGAAACCAGCACATCTGCCGGAACAGCAAAACAAAGAATAGACGGAATAATGGATTATACAGTAAGCGGTGATACTCTCAAGCTGACATCTAATGGTCAGGTTATAGATTTCAAAAAGCAGTGACCGAACTGATATGATACTGACGGAGGTTAACAGTAATGGATAAGAAACAATTGAAAATACCTACCTACTTTCTCGTAATAATATTTGCGCTGATTCTTTGTATTATATTTGTATTTGTTGTACAGATACCATTCTCGCAGAAACTCGATACATATAACAGGGATCATGAGTCTGTAACAGCACAGATAAGCAAATATAATGATTACCTTAACAGAGCAAATGAAGTATCTACTAAAAATGCAGAGATGAAGGCAGAATACGAGGCAAACAGCCGTAAGCTTTTCTCAAATGCAAATATGTCGCCTGATGATATCAGAGATGCGCTCGCAGCATTTAACTATGACCTTATTTCAATTGATGTTTCCGAAGGTGTAGTAGATCCTAAGGGCAGATCTGCAGTTGCAGGCGAGCCGCTTTATCTCACAAACGTAAAATATAAGTTCATAGGTACAGAGGATAATATCCGCTCAACACTTGACTACCTTGAAACACAGTCAGAGGGCGCATATTTCGTTAACGATATCTCTGTAACAGTACCGAAGTCTTCCAGCGGCTCTGATGAATTTGTAAAGTCATTCAGCAATACATTGAAGTATGAAGCAAGCATCAACATGAGCCTTTATTACTTCAACAATAAGGTTCCGCCTGTAAAGAAGACGTCATCAGCAGCATCTTCTAATGCGTCTTCAAAAAAATAAAAGCTAAAGGATAAGACCTTATGCAGCCACTCAGTTATTTACAGACAACAGGCGGCATTGTATGGACCGCCGCCTGTGTCCTGCTTGGTTTTGCGTTGACATGGACAGCCTTTTTTATAATAAACAAGATACCCGCGGCGTGGCTTTGCGATTATAATGAAACACCGTCGGAGGAATTGCTTAACGGCAGACGTGTCAATTATTCAGGAGCAGGCATAATATTATCCTTTGTTTCCGCAGCCTGTCTCGTGCTTTGCAGACTGCAGTTCAATAAAGGATTTGATATTTATTTTATAGTATTATCTTTGATAATAATGCTTGCGCTGATGATAGCAGTATGCGACATAAAGTATACGATAATACCGGATCAGTTCACCGCAGCTGTCGGTGTACTCGGCATTATCATCAGTGTATATGACCTCGTAAGAGGTTTTGGGATACTTCATACAGCATGGTGGTCGCCGCTTGCAGGAGCTGCTATCGGAGCAGGTACTATGATGTTTATAGATTTTATCGGTATGATAGTCTATAAAAAGGATGGTATGGGCTTCGGTGATGTAAAGCTTTTTGCGGCTATCGGAATAATGACGGGCTTTCCCGGTACTTTATATACCTTTGCACTGTCTCTCGTAATAGCTTCCCTGTGTTTTGCGGTTATAATAATAGTATTTCACATAAAGGGAAGAGGCTCTGACGAGGATGAAAAAACAGAGGATGAAGCAGAGGACAAGCCGGAAGATATGACTGCCGAAGAAAAAAATGAAGTGTCTGACAGTGAAGAAACCGAAGAGGATGTTGAAGAGGAAATGTACGATAAGGGCGGGCAATATCTCGCATTCGGTCCGTACATCGCAATATCCGTTATTTGCTATATAGTATTTTACGATTTTATACATTATATAGTAAGTCTTTATATCGGTCTTTTCTGATTGAATAAAAGGAGCTGAAATCATGAAAGCAGGCAACTTAAAAATCGGACAGATCCTTATTAATTCAGGTGATATTACAGAGGAACAGCTTGAAGAAGTACTTCGTAAGCAAAAGGAATCCGGCAATAAAAAGCGTGTCGCTGACCTTTTGATAGAAGATAAGATAGTTACCGAGCAGCAGGTTTGCAAGGCGCTTGAAAAACAGCTCTTTATGCCGTATGTGGATCTTGATACTATACAGATACCAGAAGAGCTTTCAAGCGCTGTACCGGAGGAACTCGCTCAGAAAAACATGGTCGTTCCGATAGAACAGGACGGTCGTTTTCTGACTGTGGCAATAGGTGATCCGCTAAACTATAACGGTCTTAAAGATCTCTCTATAGCTACAAAAATGAAGATAGTTCCGGTAATAGCTGAGCCTTCTAAAATAGCCGGAAAACTTCGTGAAATGTACGCGGCTCAGAAGGCTATCGATGACGCTAAGGAATTCCTTGAGTCAAAGGGCGGCGGAAAGACAAAGGCACAGCAGGAAGCCGAAGCAGCAGCAGCGGATTCAAATGCAAATGACCAGCCTATCATACGTTTTGTAAATGCCATGATAGAAGAGGCAATATTCTCCAAATGCTCCGATATTCATATTGAGCCTATGGAAAAATGCCTCAGAATACGTTTCCGTATCGATGGTAAACTTCAGATATATATGGAAACAAGCCCGGAGCTTATTCCTTCTGTAACATCACGTATAAAGTTCATAGGTAATATGAACATCGCAGAAAAACGTATACCTCAGGACGGTCGTATCAATTACCGTGTAGGCGGTAAGGATATCGACTTCCGTATCTCAGTTCTCCCCAGCGTTTATGGTGAGAAGATAGTTATGCGTATTACGACCTCTCTCGGAATGGAGCTTAAAAAAGAAAATATCGGCTTCCTCCCTGAGAATCTTGAAAAATTCAATCATCTCGTAAAAAGTAACCGTGGTATTATACTTGTTACGGGCGCTACAGGTTCAGGTAAATCAACAACTCTTTATACGGCTCTTAATGAGGTAAAAAGTGAGGATATCAATATCATCACCGTTGAGGACCCTGTCGAAATGCTCCAGACCGGTATAACTCAGGTACAGACAAACGAAAAAGCAGGTCTTACCTTTGCGGCGGCGCTTAGAAGTATTCTTCGTCAGGACCCTGATATTATAATGATCGGTGAGATCCGAGACGGTGAAACAGCAGGTATCGCAGTTCAGGCGGCTATCACAGGTCACTTGGTTCTTTCTACACTCCATACCTACGATGCTCCAAGCTCAGTTGCTCGTCTTGTAGATATGGGTATCGAGCCTTACATGGTATCTTCGGCACTTCTCGGAATTATCGCTCAGAAGCTTGCAAGACGTCTTTGCGTTGATTGTAAGGAAGCTTATTCTCCTGACCTTAATGAGCGTATCGCCCTTAATATCGATCCGAATGAAAATGTAACCCTCTACCGTAAGTGCGGCTGTGAAAAGTGCAACAAGAAGGGCTATAAAGGACGTATCGCAGTACATGAGGTAATGATGCTCACAACCACTCTTAAAAGGGCTATTACCGAGGGTAAGAGTACGGATGAAGTCCGTGAGCTTGCTGTCAAAGAGGGTATGATACCAATGAAGGAGAATGTAAGGATAGACGTTCTAAAGGGTCTTACTTCTTATGAAGAGTATATTGATATGACTATCAATAATGAATAAAGTATAAAACTAAATTAACAATGAATGGGGTAGATTTTTGTGGATTTTTACAGTCTCGTAAAAGAAGCCGTTACTAAGGGTGCATCCGACGTTCATATCGCATCCGGTAACCGTCCTGCATACCGTCTTCACGGTAATGTATTCTTTGTTAACGAACCTGCGCTTAATGAAGCCGAGGTAACAGCTATTATTAAAGCAGTTCTTAATAAATCAAGGTTTGAGACCTTCCTCCAGACAGGTGAGGCCGATGCCGCAGTTGAGATAGGTGAATGCGGACGTTTCAGAGCCAATGCTTTCAGACAGCGTAACGGTACAGCTCTTGTACTTCGTGTTATCAACAGCGTTGTTCCTGAATTGTCAACACTTAACCTTCCTAACTCTATCAGAAAGACACTCGACCTTAATTCAGGCCTCGTTCTTATGTGCGGTCCTACAGGTTCGGGTAAGTCAACAACTCTTGCTGCTCTTATCAATGAGATAAATAAGTTCAAGAGCAGACATATCATCACTATCGAGGACCCTGTTGAGTTCCTCCATACACCTAAACATTGTATTATCAATCAGAGAGAGATCGGTCTTGACAGCCGTTCATATCCTATGGCTCTTCGTGCTGCGATGCGTGAGGATCCGGATATAATCCTCGTCGGTGAGATGCGTGACCGTGAATCTATCCAGATCGCCCTTACCGCAACCGAAACAGGTCACTTGGTTTTCTCTACAGTTCATACAGAGGGCGCTGCAAAGACTATCGACCGTCTTGTAGATATATTCCCGCCTGATCAGCAGCAGCAGATCAGAGTACAGCTTTCAACATCACTCAAGGCTGTTATTTCACAGAGACTTCTTCCCCGCGCAACAGGCGGACGTATCGCAGCATTTGAGATAATGTTTGTTACAACTGCTATCAGTAACCTTATTCGTGAGAATAAGATAGCTAATATCCAGCAGTCCATCCAGCTCGGTCAGCAGTATGGTATGATAACCATGAGCAAGAGTATCGATAATCTTCTTGCACAGGGTCTTATTACAGAACAGATCGCTAAGGCTTGGAACTTTGATATTGGTGATACTGACGCAAGAAGATAAGGGAGTGAACAGTATTGAAGTACAAATATGTGGCGATGAACGCCAGAAACCAGAAAAAAGAGGGTGCGGTCGAGGCTGCAAATCAGGCTGAGGCTATCAACATCCTTCGTGGTAAAGGCCTTGTTGTTCAGGATCTTACAGAGCTTGGCAACAAAAGCGATGAACCTACAAGTATATGGGATATGGATCTCGGCGGCGATATCCATACAAGAAAAATAAAGCCTAAAAAACTGCTCATGGTATTCAGCCAGCTTGGTATGATGATGAAGGCAGGTATAAACCTCTCTCTTTCAATGCAGATCATGATCGACTCTGAAAAAGATATTTCCATGAGAAAGATACTCAGAGAGATAAACGAGAACCTCTACAGTGGTTTTACACTCTCTCAGACAATGAGAAACTTCGCAGGCTTTCCGCAGATATATATAAGTATCGTTGAAGCCGGTGAGGCAAACGGTCGTCTTGATGAAGCATTTGAGCAGTGTGCATTGATAGTTAAAAAGGATATGGCGCTTTCATCAAAGATCAGAGGCGCTCTTGGTTATCCTATATTCCTTATCATTCTTGTTGTTGCAGTTGTTATCATACTTACAGTATTCGTTCTTCCGACCTTTAAGGACGTTTATTCGAGCTTTAATGCGGATCTTCCGGGTCTGACAAAGGGAATGATGGCATTGTCTGACTTCCTTATCGGTTACTGGTGGCTCCTGATAATCGTTGTATTGGGTATTGTTTTAGGTTTGAGAGCATTGAAAAAGGCGAATGCAGATTTCAATATGATGTGGGCAAAGATGATGCTGAAAATACCGCTCGTTGGTCCTATCATCCGTCAGAGCTCACTTGCACGTTTCTGCCGTCTTATGTCAACGCTTACAGATGCAGGTATCCCGATACATAAGGCAATGGGCCTTGCAAGAGATGTTGTTCCTAACGTATATGTTCGTGAGAATGTACAGGCTGTGCTTGATGACGTACAGATCGGTGTTACTATCCACGATGCTATGGCTAAACATACTGTATTTGACCCGATACTCGTTTCAATGATACGAGTCGGTGAGGAATCCGGTATGCTCGGTGACTCACTCAAGAAAATGGCTGATCTTTTTGAAACACAGACAGATGAGTCTACACAGATACTTACAGATGCTATGACACCTATCATGACCGTTGTTATCGGCGGCGTTGTTGGTACACTCGTTGTTGCAATGATACTTCCGATGTTCGGTATGTACGACGTTGTTGCAAAGAGTACAGAAGCAGCAAAACAAGCAGGTGTAACCTGAAAGATAATTATATCCGGAATAACGGCGGACACGAAAAAATATCGTGTCCGCCGTATTATTGTGTGGAAAAATTTTTTGAGAGCTATTTACAAAATTATAAAATACAGTATAATATATAATGTAGGTAACGCTGTTATTATGAAAGGAAGAGAGGAAATGAAAAAACCGGGACTTATAATCACTGAAATGATATTTTCGGTAATTCTTGCGGCTTCTGTTGCTGCTGTCGCTGTTCTTGCGATAGACATTAAAACTGATAAATTCGGCATAGATAAGTTTGACCCGTTTGTACCGTCAGCTTATGAAAGTGAAAAAAATAAGGACAATGAAAAAGAACAGGAAAGCTCCGCTGAGGAGTCATCCGAACCCGAAAGCTCGGTCGAGGAGAAAAAAGATGACGGGATAAAAACCGCCGAGCTTGTATCTCAGCCTGAAAAGCTTGATGCACAGCCAAAAGAGCTTATAGAAAAGCTGGAACATAATAATTTCATGTTTGAGGACATACAGGGAGATAAACTCATACTTATCGATACCAACGGCACTGACCATATAACAAAGGCGCGTGTTTACTGCTATCAGAAGGCTGAAAACGGAAAATGGTGGAATGTTGCCGGCGACGGAAAGGCGCTTTCCGAAAATGCATTCATAGGAGAGGAAGGCTCATATTTCAATGTTGAGGCAGGCTCAAAGAAAACTCCCGGCGGCATAATGACAGCGGGAGAGGGCTTCTATACTGAGTTTAAGCCGGATACTACATACCCTGTGTTTGAAATAACGGATGATACATACTGGGTAACAGATCCTGAGTCAAAGTTCTATAACCAAAAGGTCGAGGGCGAAGAAGAAAAGGACTGGAAAACTGCCGACCGCATGGCAGACTCAAAGGAGCTTTACAAATACGGTCTTGTAATAAACTATAATACTGAAACTCCTGATAAAACAAAGGGAGCAGGAATATTCCTGCACTGCGGATCTAAGGCAACATCGGGCAGCGTTGCAGTCCCTGACAGCATAATGAAAACTATACTTCAATGGATAGATAAGGACAGTAAGGTGTCTGTTTATATAACGGTATGATATGGAAAATATAATAAATATAATTTTTTACACAGCAAGCGGTCTTTCAGTGCTTGCGCTTGTATTTCTCTGGCTCGGTGAGATAAAATTCGGCGGAAGAAAATTTATCTGGTATCATTATGTGCCTGTGTTTCTGATAAATTCCGCACTTGGTACGGCGGCGCCCTATCTTGCTGTAAACGGTATCATAAGCATATCTGTCGGAGATAATACACTGCTTTATATCATTCTTATGATACTCTGGCTCGCTGTTCTTATCGCGTCAAATGTTACATTTCCTGTGATATACCGGAATAGTGACGATTTCAGCGGTTCATTTTACGTCTGTGTGTCATTTACAGGTATCTTTGCTGCGGCGTTCTGGATCGTAAAGCTTATAGGGCTGTTTGTATGACAAAAAAATGCACACTGTTTATCAAACGGTAAACAGTGTGTTTTTTGTTTTATATTACTGCAAGGAATGTCATGAACATCAGCTTGGTGTCATAGAAAAAATTGAATTTGTCAAGATACTCCAAATTGTAAGCCATTTTCTGTGGCAGAACAACATTTACATATGTTTCATCTGCATTGTCGGAGTCGCTGAGAAGCTTTTCTTCGTCCTTGAATTTTATGCTTGCGAGTGAGGTTATTCCGGCAGGCATAAGAAGTGTTGCATACATTTCATCTGTATAGCGGTCAACATAACGCTGTACCTCTGGACGTGTGCCTACAAAGCTCATGTCGCCCTTCAAAACATTGAAAAGCTGCGGCAGCTCGTCAAGACGGCACTTTCTGAGAAATTTTCCTGCGCCTGTTACGCGGCTGTCATTGCTTACAGTTACCTGAGTACCGAGCTTTTCTGCATCCGATACCATTGTGCGAAATTTTATGATATTGAATACTCTCCCGTATTTCGTTACTCTTTTCTGCTTGAAGAATACAGTGCCCTTTGAGTCGCACTTTATCCATACAGCTATTATCAGCATGAACGGCAGGACTATTATAAGTATTATCATTCCTACTAATATATCAAATATGCGTTTTAACACTATGCTTCCCGTCTTGTGACAGAGTTTATCGTAATACGGTCTTACTTTTTCATTCTGTATTTCTTTGGGCAGATCTTCCCACTTTTTCATAAAAACACCCTTACGCTTTCTTTACGGGCCTTACCTTTACATGCTTGCTTTCTGTCTTTTCATCAGAATTGTTTTTCTCTATAGACTTGTTGAGCTGCTCCTTTGCGACTGCCAGCATAAGCTTTATCCTGTTTTCCTGATTTACTCTTGGTGCGCCGGGGTCATAGTCTATAGCAACAATATTTGCGCGGTCATCATGTTCTTTTATCTTTCTTATCATGCCTTTTCCGTTTATGTGGTTCGGCAGACAGCCGAAAGGCTGTGTACAAACGATATTTTCAAAGCCGCATTCTACAAGCTCAAGCATTTCACCCGTTAAAAGCCAGCCTTCACCCATTTTGCTGCCGTAGCCGACAATACCCTTGACAAGCGATTTTGTGTGCTGATAGGTGGTTATCGGACGGAAGCCGAATTTTATCTGACTGTTTATTACAAGCGTTTCAAGCTCTGTAAGATAGTCCATAAGCTTTTTAACGATAATATATTTTGCCTTGCTGCCGCCGTAAAGCTTGTAGTCTTCAAGACGGTTATCAACCTTGAACATAGCAAATCCGAGTATTCCGGGAACATTGACTTCACAGCCCTGATCATAAAGGAATTTTTCAAGGTCATTGTTTCCGAGACTCGAATATTTTACATATATCTCACCGACAATTCCGACTTTTACCTTTGGTGTGCGCTTTAACTTTATTTCTGAAAAATCCTTTGCTATGCTGTCAAGATTTTCAGCTATTTCTTTTCTTCTGAATCCGTGACCGCTTGCTAAAATATCCGTGAGCTTTGCTATCCATTTTTCTACAAGCGCAGCGCTGTCGCCCTTGTTTATCTCATATGGCTTTATCTGATTGTCAAGATTCATCAAAAGGTCGCCGTAAAGACCGCCGGCAGCTATTCTTCTGAGCATTGGTATAGTGAGCTTGAAGCCGCTGTTCTTTTCAAGACCCGACATGTTCAGAGATATAACGGGTACCTGTTCAAAGCCTGCTTTTACAAGCGCTTTTCTGAGCAGATGTATATAGTTTGAGGCACGGCAGCCGCCGCCTGTCTGTGTTATCATAAGAGCTGTTTTGTTTACGTCATACTTTCCGCTCTGGAGCGCGTGTATTAGCTGTCCGATAGCAAGTATAGCAGGATAACAGGTATCGTTATGTACATATTTAAGACCGACCTGAGCTATTTCGGGACCTTCCGTTTCAAGAAGCTCGGCTTTGTAGCCGTAATATAGAAATACATTTTTGATAATGGTAAAATGTATCTTCGCCATCATGGGAAGAAGGATAGTATAATCCTTTTTCATTTCCTTTGTAAAAAGGAGTCGTCCTGTTTTATCATATACCAAATTGGCCATCATTATACCTCCCGAAATTTATGCTTTCCGGCTTTCCATTGTAGCTAAAAGACTTCTGAGCCTTATCTTTACTGCGCCGAGATTGGTTATCTCATCTATTTTTATCTGAGTATATATGCGTCCGTTGCGTTCAAGTATAGCACGGACTTCATCTGTAGTTATAGCGTCAACACCGCAGCCGAATGAAACTAACTGTACAAGGTTCATATTTTCATGGCGGCTGACATATTCCGCAGCAGCATACATGCGTGAATGATAAGTCCACTGGTTGAGAACGCCTGTGTTTATCCTTTTTTCATATCTGCTGACAACATCCTCCGAAACTATTGCGACATCAAAGCTTGTTATGAGCTTGTCTATGCCGTGATTTATTTCAGGGTCGGCGTGATAGGGACGGCCGGCAAGAACTATAATATTCTTTCCTTCCTTTTCAGCCTTTTCCATTATCTCATCACCGAAAGCATGTATCTTTCCGAGATATTCTTCATAAGCCTTGTAGGCGGCTTTTGAAGCCTCCTTTACCTCTTTCAGAGTTATATTGTCATAATACTTCTGAAGCTCTGCACAAATTTTTTTCGGGAAATCCTTTGGTCTGTGAATGCCTGCGAACTCGTGGAAGAATTTGATGTTTGCTATCTCCTTGACATTTGCGTATATTACTTCGGGATAGTAAGCTACAACAGGGCAGTTATAGTGGTTGTCTCCAAGATGCTCGTCAAAGTTATACGACATGCAGGGATAGAAAATATTATCTATACCGTTGTCAAGCAGCCACTGCACATGACCGTGCATTAATTTTGCAGGGAAGCAGACTGTATCTGACGGGATAGTCTGCTGACCGTGCAGATAAAGCTTTCTGTTTGAGAATGGAGATACAACTACTTCAAAGCCTAATTTTGTAAGGAATGTGTGCCAGAAGGGGAGAAGCTCAAACATGTTGAGTCCGAGAGGTATTCCTATTCTTCCGCGCCTGCCCTTTTTAGGCTCGTACTCTCTCAGGAGTTTCAGCTTGTACTGATATATATTAAGACTGTCATCAGGAGATTTTTTCGTAACAGGCCGTTCACAGCGGTTTCCGGCGATGAATTTTCG
>ONVG01000009.1:16529-18755 GCA_900321195.1 uncultured Eubacteriales bacterium | reverse complement strand
CCCATAGCCTCGGAAACTGATGCCCGTAAAATGCAATCCTTTGCAAGGTTGGGCGGATTAAAGGAAGCTCCCGCCTCTATAGGCGGTGAGTACTTCACCAGTGCCCATACAAAGCCGTATGGTTTGAGTCTGATAACTCTGCTGCAAAAATTGAACAGAGCCAGAAGCTCCTGATCTCCGTATTTTCTGTAGATACCAAGAACATTTTCAGAGTTTGTCGCAGCGGAGTGGAACTCTGCGCTTGCTTTGAACACTTCATTTTCGGCGCGGACAGTTTCAAGTCTTCTTAGCGCTTTGAATATCTTTCCCTGATAAGACTCTGCATCACTGCGCTTTTCGGCAAGCTTCCAGTCAAATTTTCCCCTGTGCAGATAACGGCTGTCGAATTTCTTGTTTATATCCGCATGGTACATGTAATTGTTGAGCTGACCTACTTCATCACCGCTGTATATAACGGGTATTCCGCTTTGAGTGAACATATAGGCATGCAGCATTATGTCCGCATCAAGTGCAAGAGAGAGCGCTTTTTCATCATTGTTCCAGAGCGCGGACTCTACTCCGCAAAGGCTTGCTGTAGTTCCGCAAAGACGCGCATCCTGCAATACTGGGTCATCATTGTAAAGCTCGCCTCTTGAAACGCTTCCCGTAAGCTTTCCCGTGAAATAATCGTTGAGGTATTTCTTGTGGGGAGCTTCTTCCATATGAAGTGTGTTGAGCCACGAATAATCAAGTCCCCAGACTATATCGTCATGGCAGCGCAGATAGTTGAGGAAAACATAGTTTTTCGGCAGCTCGGAAAGCTGTTTCATCTGACGGTCAAGAAGTCTGACATCACGTGTAGCGATAGTGTTCCATGTGCTTGCCATAGTTGTTACGTTGTAGAGCATGTTGCATTCGGGCTTATCTACAGTGCCGAAATAGGGAACTACCTTGGACGGCTCCATTACGACCTCACCGAGAAGAAGTACTGACGGACAGACTATCTCGCATATCATTCTCATCATGCGTACTATGGTATGAACCTGCGGAAGATTACGGCAGGAAGTGCCAAGCTCTTTCCATATATAAGGCACAGCGTCAAGTCTTATGACGTCAAGTCCTGCATTGGCAAGGAAAAGCATGTTTTCCGTCATGTCGTTGAAAACCATAGGATTAGCATAGTTAAGGTCCCACTGATACGGATAGAATGTAGTCATAACGATAGAGCCGTCGCTTAGCTGCGTGAAGTTTCAGGGCGCGGTAGTGGGGAACACCTGCGGAACGGTCTGTTCATAGGCGTTTGGTATATCCCAGTTGTCGTAGAAGAAATATCTGCTCCTTGCTTCACTGTCGCCGTTTCTTGCAGCCTTTGCCCATTCATGTTCATCGCTTGTGTGATTCATAACGAAGTCAAGGCAGCAGCTTATGCCGTTTTTATGGCAGAGGTCTGTAAGCCTTCTCAGGTCGCTTATATTTCCAAGTTCGGGCTGTACCTTGCGGAAATCGGCTACCGCATAGCCGCCGTCACTGTGTTACTTCGGGCTTTCGAGCAGCGGCATGAGATGTATGTAATTAACGCCGCATTCATTGAAATAATCTATTTTCTTTGCAACGCCTTTAAGGTCGTCAGCAAAGTTATCGACATAGAGCATCATGCCAACGATATCATTTCCGCGGTACCAGTCAGGGTCTTTTTCACGCTTGCGGTCAAGCTCCTTTAGCGGCTCTCTGCGCTCTGAGTAGTATGTGTTTATAAGCCTGCAAAGGTAGTCAAAGCCCTGTGAATCGCCGTGATACAATTCATAGTACAGCCATTTAAGCTCATCAAAGCGCGCATCAAAGCGTCTTCTGAATTCAGTTTTTATTTCCATTTTTTATTCCTCCGCTTTAAGTTTAGCTTCAAGCTCTGCAAGGTCGGGCATAGCCGGTATTGCGCCGTGACGTGATGTAGTAAGAGATGCGGCAAGAGTTGCGGTTCTTACACTTTTGTACAGCTGTTCGGAGCTGAGGTTGGCAGGCTTTTTACAGCCGAGAGCAGCCATGCGGCTAAGGAATGCGCCGAAGAATGTATCGCCTGCGCCGTTGGTATCGGCTACCTTTACGGAGAATCCTTCAGCCTTTCCTGTTTCTTCACCTCTGCGGTAGTAAGCGCCGTCGGGACCGAGTGTAAGAAGTATGAGGGGAATACCGTATTTTTCAAAGAGCATAAGAGTACCCTTTTCGGCGTCGGATGTGCCGGTAAGCAAA
>ONVG01000009.1:0-16488 GCA_900321195.1 uncultured Eubacteriales bacterium | reverse complement strand
CTGCGCCGAGTTCCTTTGCCTTTTTTGCGGCAAAGAGTGTAGCCGAGCGTGACGGTTCATCTATAAGGCTTACAGAGCCGAAGTGCAGGAATCGGGTATCGCCCAGAAGTCCGACGTCTATCTCGTCACTGCTGAGAAGTGTATCGGCGCAGTTTTTGCGGTAGAATGAAAAGCTTCTTTCGCCTGTTTCCGAAAGTGACACAACAGCAAGAGTAGTTCTTGCGCTGCTGTCAGTCAGCATGAATGATGTATCGACATTGTTTTTTTCTAAGGTTTTCCTCAGAAGCTCACCGTAGTAGTCATCTCCTACTTTTCCGATAAATGCAGTCTTAGCGCCTAAGCGTGCAGCGGCAACAGCAACGTTTGCAGGCGCACCGCCGGGATTGGCGGTATAAACGGGGATATCGTTTTCCCTTCCGCTTAAGGTAAGGTCAATAAGTATCTCTCCTACAGTAACTATATCTTTCATGTAAGCACCCCTTTTGATTGTAATGGCTTGAAAAAAATTGTAATCGATTTCATTTTGTATAATATAACACAATGAGAGAGTTTTTTCAATATCATTTTCGTTTTTGGAGCATAGAATTTGTCATTGAAAATTTATTTATTTTCAATAGTTTTTTAACCAAAAAATGGCTGACAGCGCAGTAAACGTCTGTCAGTCATTTTCATATAGATTTTAAGATTTTATTTTTCAAAAACGATAAAGCTTTCTTCAACTGCACGTTCAAGCTCCCACATGTGAACTGACGCATCACCGTTTAAGAACATCCTGTTTTCTTCATCGGTGGGGAAGATACGTGAAGAGAAAACCGCATCTCCGTCATTTACAAATATCTCGACAGAGCTTTTGTATATAAAAATTCTCAGGTGGAACAGTCCCTTAGGCAGAGGGCGTGTGCGCTGTTCTCCAAGCTCGATGTTGAATCGCTTGTTCATTCCCGAACGGTCTACGGTTATGGTTTTTGCCTTGTCGTCATAACGGATATTAAATCCGCCTGAGCCGTCAGCCTTTGCAAAAAGCTTTATCTCAATATCTCCGCCCCGGCTTATAAGCTCGGTTTCGCATACACGGGGAAGTATATCTGTCGATTCAAGGTCTATCTTTTTTCCTCTGAGCTTTCGCAGCTCATCTATTGGCTGCTGTATAAGTCTGTTGTCACGCACACGCAGCTCACGGGGAAGAGTAAGGCAGCCCGACCAGTCTTCTTCATCCGTAGGATAGGATGCATCGGGAAGTCCCATCCATGCAACGAGAGTAGCCTTGTTTTTATCATCGGGATTTGCGGCGCATTCGGCGGCGTATGAGTCGAAGCCGAAATCAAGCACATGAAATTTTGTATTGTCGGGTGTAAATGTAAGAGTGTCCCAGTCCATATGACCGAGAAGATATCCGCTGTGATGTACAGAGCCTTCTCTGCCGGGGAGTTTTATATGCTGAGGGCAGAATATAAGGACATCATAGCCGCTTATTTTTTCTATTGACGGGCATTCCCACATATCTCCGAAGCTTTCAAAGCCCGGTACTTTCAGCTGACCTTCAAATTTCCAGTCAGTTCGACAAGGCAGGTAAATGATCTTCTTGTCCAGTCGTCATCCCTGTGATTTCCCGTGTAGTACAGATATACAGAGCTTTCGGTTGGCAGCGCAGAACCGGAGTAAGCTCCCTTGTTGTCATAAAAAGTATCGGGACATATACACACGCCTGCATTTTTCCATGTGACGAGATTTTCTGAAACTGTGTGATACCAGTATTTCAGACCGTGAACTGCTCCCCACGGACACCACTGATAAAACAAGTGCCACAGACCGTTATGATATACAAAGCCGTTAGGGTCGTTGAGCAGTCCTGTTATACTTTGTATATGATAATGCTGACGATAGTCGGACTTTACGGTACGCTCATGGAGTTCGCTTATTTCATCCGCACTTTTCAGCACTCTATAGCGTTCCTCTTTTGTCCATGTTTTCATGATTTTGACCTCCCCGTATAATTATTTTATATTAATTATATTATAATCGATAATTAAGAGCGGACGGTTAATAAAGAATGAAGAATAAAGAATAATTTTTTAAAGTGTGCCGAATAACACAGGAATTTTGCTGAAATTTCAAAAATATACAGGATATTTTTGAATTGTTGATTGATTTACAGCATGTTTTCAATTATAATAAAAAAGAAAATAAATATTAAGGAGGAGAGAGAGCTGTAAAGAATTTGCAGCTTTTCAGAAAAAAAGATGAACGTATTTTTTGATTTTTTTAATTCTGTTGACGATATAATGTATTATCCGATACTTATAATCGTCCTTGCAGCAGCAGGACTGTATTTTACTGTCAGGACACGTTTTGTGCAGATACGTCTGCTCGGTACGGCGTGTAAGCTGATAGTGGAAAAGCCCTCCGGAAAACAGCATGTATCATCATTTCAGGCGCTTATGGTATCTACTGCGTCCCGTGTTGGAACGGGAAACATTGTAGGCGTTTCAACAGCGATATGTCTTGGAGGTCCCGGCGCATGCTTCTGGATGTGGCTCATGTGTATAATAGGAGCTTCGTCCGCATTTATGGAAAGTACTCTTGCGCAGATATTCAAGCAAAAGGGCGAAAAGGGCGAAAGCTACGGCGGCCCCGCATACTATATTGAAAAGGCGCTCAAAAAGCCCTTTATAGCCGCTGTTTTCTGCGTGTTCCTTATAGCTACATATGCCTTTGGATTTAATCTTCTTTGCTCATATAATTTACAGTCGTCATTTCAGATATACGATTTTTACGACAGCACCTGGACGCCTGTTATCGTAGGCGGTATACTTGCAGTACTTACCGGAGTATGTGTGCTTGGCGGAGGAAACCGTATAGTAAAGCTCACAGAAAAAGTAGTGCCTGTTATGGGTATAGCCTATGTTCTTGTTTCGCTCATAATAATCTTTGGACATATACAGCTTATTCCCGAAGCATTTTCATCTATATTCCGTGACGCATTCGATTTCAGGGCTATTTTCGGAGGTCTGAGCGGTTCATGTATGGTTTACGGAATAAAAAGAGGTCTGTATTCAAATGAAGCAGGCGTAGGCTCTGCTCCGAACGCATCAGCATCGGCGGATGTAACTCACCCTGTAAAGCAGGGACTTGTACAGACTGTTTCCGTATATATAGACACCATGATACTCTGTACTGCAACAGCTCTTATGTGCATAACATCAGGTGTTGAAGCAAATGAACAAGTTTCAGGCGCGCCTTATGTACAGCAGGCAGTATCAACTATTTTCGGAAATTTCGGCCCCGTATTTATAACCATTTCCATGGCGCTTTTTGCATTTACTACACTTATAGGAAATCTCTATTACGTAGACAACGCCCTTGCTTACCTCAACAAAAAGAAAATGCCCTCAAAGAAATTTATGACTGTATTCTACATAATATGTATAGGCGTCATATTTGTAGGCGCATTAGTACCTATGAATTTTGCATGGACAATGGCAGATATAACAATGGGCGGCATGACGCTCATAAATATTCCCTGCTGCTTCATACTTTCGGGTATCGTTATAAAAGCGCTCAAGGACTTTGAAAAGCAGAAAAAATCAAAGCTTGACCCGACATTCAGAGGAAAAGATATAGGTCTTGACCTTTCTGAGCTTGCCTTCTGGAAGTAGCAGCGTGCCTTCGCCGGAGTGCCGCCGGTGTCGATTCGCGTTGTCGTTCGCTCCGTTCCGCCGGAGTGCCTCCGGTGTCGATTCGCGTTGTCGCTCACTCCGTTCCGCTCTGATTGCAGACCGTAACTTTATTCACGCGCCGGAGTGCCGCCGGTGTCGATTCGCGTTGTCGTTCGCTCCGCTCCACTCTGATACGTTATTTATAAGTTTATCCACGCGGCGCAAACTCTGTATCAGGTGCAGAAAATCTTGATAGAAAAAGAAATTGGAAAATTTTGATGCAATAGCCGTAAAACGCACCATAAGGGGTGTGCCGGTGAATGTAGAAGATCGGCGGCACCCCGCATTTACGCGGTTCAATAATAAAAATTCCCATCAGTTTTTGCTGACGGGATTTTTATTAGCTATTTAACATTTTTTTGAGGTTTCTTTTGTTTTCGTACATTATTTTATCGGCTCGGCGCATTGTGTCAGTTACTGAGTTCTCATTCTCAGGGTCATATACGGCAATTCCGACAGCAGTGTTTATTTGCTCCCATTCGTTTATTACAGCGCTTTCTTCACAAGACTCATTCTGACTTGGATTATTCTGATAGCGGAGGCACTCCGCCGTAAACTGTTCGGCGAGCGTTTCTCTGTTTTTGTAGTCATCATTCTGGAGAATAACTGCAAACTCATCTCCGCCTATCCTGAATACAGGACTATGGTCGAATATCTTACATATCAGCTGGCAGGCTTTCTTTAAGTATATGTCGCCTTTGTCGTGACCGTAGCAGTCGTTTATTACTTTTAAATTATTGCAGTCGAATATTCCTATGGCAAATTCTACCTGTTCGCCGCTGTCTATTTTGTCCTGTATATTCTGTATGTAATCGGTGAATGCTCCCTTGTTCCTCACAGAATATTTGTTTTCGTCCTGTATTCTGTTAAGCGCCGCATCAAGTTCATATAAGATATCGGGACGCTCTTTGTTTACGGCAAAATAAAAATCCGATGAGCCTATCTTGAATACGGGAACAGCGGCTTGCGGCGAACCGTACACATCCATAGTAACAATAGCGTCCAGCTTTGTGCCAAGCATTTTTATAGACTCCTCTTCGGGACAGGTCATCTCAATTATATTTGTTTTGATGCCTCGCTTTTCTGTCCAGTCGATAAAGAAATCCTTTTGTATGCTTCCCTGTGTTATGCCTATGCGCTTTCCGTTCAGGGACGAGATGTTTTCTGAGGTTATTTCCTTTTCGTCAGGGGAAACAAAGAGATAATACACCTCTGTACCCATAGGTATAGAAGAGAAGAGCATATCCTTTGTACGTTCTTCGGAATATGATACATCACTCAGCAGGTCTATATCTCCGCTTTTTAGCTTCTGCATAAGCTCAGACCATGTACCCTCGACATATTCATAGTCCCAGCCTGTATAGGCAGATATCTTTAATTTTGAGAATATCAAGTATTATATCACAAATCAGGATACATAAAAATGCTTTTTTGGAAAAAAGACATAATTTGTTGAATAATAAGACTATAAATGTTATAATGTATCCTGACTTTTGATTCCTTATCGGTTTCAAATTGCATATTGCATCCGGAGGTGGTATTTCTGAAAAGGTTCAGGATAAGTATTTCTACTACTCATATGATAATGATAAGCTTTTTGATAGCTATTTTTGTCGGGAGCTTGCTGCTTTCACTGCCGATAAGTACGGCTGACGGGAAATCCGTACCATATATAGACGCTCTTTTTACGGCTGTTACTTCCGTATGTGTTACGGGACTTGTAACTCTGCCCGTATTCAGTACATGGAGCGTTTTTGGTCAGATAATAATACTTGTTATGATACAGATGGGCGGTCTGGGTATAGTAACTATATTGTCGGGCATACTCATAAGCTTTAACCGCAGGTTCGGACTTAAAGACAGGATGCTTGTACAGGATGCGTTCAATCTCAATTCATTGTCGGGTATAGTGAAATTTCTGAAAAATGTTATCGTTGGTACGTTCTTGGTTGAGGGTGTCGGAGCTTTATTGTATATGACAGTCTTTGTCCCTCAATACGGTTGGAGAGGAATATGGATATCCGTGTTCAATGCCGTGTCAGCGTTTTGCAATGCGGGAATAGATATCATGTCCTCGGACAGCCTTTGTCCTTATGCGTTAAATCCCATGGTAAACCTTACAACGAGCCTTATGGTCATTCTTGGGGGAATAGGCTATGTAGTATGGTGGGATGTCATAAGAGTGTCGAAGAGCTTCCCTAAAAAGAAGCTGCGCTGTTTCAATGACCTTTCACTTCACAGCAAGATTGCTGTTTCATCTACTGTTTTATTTCTCATAGTCGGAACTGCCGCGTTTTTTATATTTGAATATAATAACCCTTTGACTATAGGAAATATGTCATTGTCTGATAAGATACAGGTGTCGTTTTTTCAGTCGATGACTACGAGAACAGCGGGCTTTGCGTCTGTACCTCAGCAAGATCTGACAAATACCTCGGCAGTATTTTCTCTTCTGCTTATGTTCATAGGCGGTTCGCCCGTAGGAACAGCAGGCGGCGTTAAGACTGTTACTATAGCCGTACTGTTTTTTTCCGCACTTTCGGCTATAAGAAATCGGGACGAGCTTTCCCTGTTTAAAAGAAGGATATCAAGGCAGGCTGTAAGCAAGGCAGTCGCTGTTATTACAGTTTCGTTTATGATAATGTTCATATCGACAATACTTCTTTCAGCTGTTACGGACGCTGATGTTATCGACATAGCATACGAAACAGTGAGCGCTTCCGCAACGGTAGGACTTACAAGAGACCTTACTCCAAAGCTCAACCTATGGGGCAAAATAATAATCATAGTAACGATGTATCTCGGCAGAGTGGGACCCATATCACTGCTTATCGCCTTTAAAATAAAGAGGACAAGGAACAACATCATCAAAGACCCTGTTGAGCAGATAAACATCGGATAAATTAAATCATCAAGGAGTGTGATATTAATGATAAACAATAAGACATATGCTGTTTTCGGACTTGGCAGATACGGCAGTGCGGTTGCAAAAGAGCTTGTAAACAACGGTGCAGAGGTGCTTGCAGTAGATATTGATGAAGAAAGAGTCAATGAGGCTGTATCGGACATACCTTTTTGCAAATGTGCGGACGTAACAGACCCTGAAGTGCTTAAACAGCTCGGTATTGCAAATATAGACGTTGTAATAATAGCTATGGCGACAGACCTTGAAGCAAGCGTTATGGCGACAATGCTTTGTAAAGAAATGGGCGTAAAGACCGTTATATCAAAATGTTCAAGCGAAATGAACTGCAAGATACTCAGCAAGGTAGGCGCGGATAAAGTCATCTTTCCCGAAAGCGAGTCAGGCATAAGGCTTGCGAAAAATCTGCTCAGCTCAGGCTTTGTAGATATACTTGATATTTCAAGTGATGTTTCAATGGTCGAGCTTGAAGTAAGGGACGAATGGGAAAACAAAAGCCTTCTTGAACTCAACCTCAGAAAGAAGTATTCGATAAACATTGTTTCAATAATCGAGGACGGCAAAGTAAATGTAATGATCGACCCCGAAAAGCCACTTAAAAAGACAATGCGGCTCATCGTCATTGCCGACACCGCAAAACTCCGAAAACTATAAGCTTTTTATGCTCATAAACAACTCCACACTCCGCATTTATAGTATAAGGTTTGTGAGCATACAAAGCAATATACCGAAGAGAGTCGGCAGGATAAATGCTATAAAAGTAAGTTTAAGGCTTTTGGTTTCCTTGTAGAATGTAATGCATGAGGTCGAGCATGGAAAATGCATTACTGTGAATATCATCATACAAAGCGCTGTAGTAACAGTCCAGCCGTTGCTTACAAGTATGGAATGGAGCTGTTCAAGGCTTGTGAAGTCTGTCATGGTTCCCTGCGAGAGATATATCATTATCATTATGGGGAGTACTGTTTCATTTGCAGGAAAGCCCAGAATAAAGGCTGTCAGTATAACGCCGTCAAGACCTAAAAGCTGTGCGAAAGGGTCAAGAGTTTCGGTTATTGATGAGATAACAGTGTGTCCGCCGATGCTGATGTTTGCAAGGAGCCATATTAAAGCGCCTGCGGGTACGGCAACGACTGCCGCGCGCAAAAGTACTGCGGCTGTTTTATCCTTGACAGAACGTATTATTGTTTTGATGAACTGAGGTCGTCTGTAGGGCGGAAGCTCCAGTATAAAGCCCTGAGAATGACCTTTCAGTATCGTGAGCGACAGCAGACTGCTTGCCGCAAGCGAAGCAAGCACACCAACGATTATAACGCCTAAAAGTATCAAAGCGCACATAAGAGAGCCTGAAGCGCCTGATGCTGTTCCTGTCAGAAATACGGTTATTATAGCTATGAGCGTAGGGAACCTGCCGTTGCATGGACAGAAATTATTTGTGAGCGCCGCTATCTTTCTTTCCCTTTCGGAGCCTATTATCCTGCACCCTGTTATTCCGCAGGCATTGCACCCGAAACCCATCATCATTGTAAGTGACTGTTTACCGCTTGTTCCGCATTTGCAGAAAAGTCTGTCGAGCATGAAAGCGATGCGCGGCAGATATCCTGAGTCCTCAAGCAGAGCGAACAGCGGAAAAAATATCGCCATAGGCGGCAGCATTACGGAAACTACATCGCCTAAGGTGCATATCATTCCGTCTATAAAAATACCGCTTATGAAAGCGTTGACGTTCATTATGCAGAATAAATCTCTGAGCCTGTCCTCTATCCATGCAAAAAGACTGCTAAGAAGCTCGGACGGATAATTCGCGCCGATTATCGTTATATAGAAAATGACTGCAAGGAGAAGAAGCATTATCGGTATGCCTGTTTTCCGTGAGGTAACTATCCTGTCAGTCTTTATATCGCTTTCACAGCAGCTTTTTTTGTCAGTCCTTACACAGCGTCTGAATATATCCTCACTCAGTTCCACAACTGCATAGGATATTCTGTCATTCACTTCATTATCGCTTTTAAAAACACTGTCTGAATACGAAAAAGCAGAGTTAAGCTCATCGGAAAGAAAAATATTGTTTTCGGACATTATTTTTTTACGGCTGCTGCTTTCCGTCAGTCTTACAGCAGTATATCTGTCGGCTATACCCTGCTTTTTCAGAGCTGATGATATCCTTGTCAGTACATCCTCTGTCTGACTGTCATAAGGTATAGTGAATTTCTTGGGAATTATATTTCCCGCCGAGATATCATATACTGCCGCTTTAAGCTCTTCAAGTCCCTTTCCCGACCTTGCGGACGTTTTCACGACAGGTATTCCGAGAATGTCTGATATTTTTTTATCATCAGGATATATATGCTTTTTTTCGGCTTCATCGTTGAGATTAAGACAAAGTACGGCTTTGGTATTTATTTCAAGTATCTGTAATATGAGATAAAGATTTCTTTCGAGTGAGGACGAGTCTGCAACTATAATGATACAGTCGGGCGTGCTGTTGAGGATGACATCTCCGGCGGCGGCTTCATCCGGTGACTCTGCGCGGAGCGAATATGTACCCGGCAGGTCTGTGAGTACAAATTCGCAGTCTTTATATATGAGAGCGCCTTCAAGAGTATCTACAGTTTTTCCCGACCAGTTGCCGGTGTGCTGCTTCATGCCGGTAAGAAAGTTGAAAACGGTGCTTTTTCCTACGTTGGGATTTCCGGCAAGTATAACGGAAAATGTTCTGCGCTTTGTATTTTTTGTACTTTTCATATGTCATCCGCCTTTTCCGACTTTATAAGGATATTTTCTGCATCCTTGTGTCTGAGAGCTATAAATGCGCCTCTGAAAAAGTACGCTTTCGGGTCGCCGAGCGGACTTGTGTTTACCATAGTTATCCTTGTTCCGGGGATAAGTCCGAGTGAAGAAAGCCTGACACGCAGGTACGGTTCTTCGGGCAGAGTACATACTATACCGCTTTCGCCTGTTGTGAGAGTGTCGAGCGGCACTAACCTTGATATATTCATGGTACATCTCCTGTTATTTGTTTTATATTATCAGATTATGAATATATCAGGCTGTTTGTCACTTATAAAATAACATTAAAATAACATGTAAGAATAAATCGTTGTAATTTTACGGGGGATGTGTTATAATAACAACGAACCGCGTGGATAAAATGGTTGGTTTGCAATCAGAGTGTACCGCATGTACTTGGCGCCGCGTGGATAAACTTCCGAATAACGTATCAGAGCGTAACGGAGTGAGCGACAATGCGAATTGACAGCGGAGGCATTCCGGCGCGAATTGAGACCGGCAGCTTGCCGGAGGGAGGAATATTTTATGATATCAGTTGCAATAGACGGACCTGCCGGAGCAGGAAAAAGCACTCTTGCTAAAGCAGCTGCGGCGGAGCTTGGATATATCTACATAGATACGGGCGCGCTTTATCGTGCCGTAGCGCTTGCATGTATAAAAAACGAGGTAAGTATCGGTGACGAGGATGCTGTAAAGGCACTGCTGCCGGAAATAGATATAAGACTTGTGTTTTTTAACGGCGAGCAGCATATACTTCTCAATGATGCCGATGTGTCCGATGAGATACGCAAGGAGAATGTTTCTATGGCAGCATCAAGAGTATCGGCAATACCCGATGTAAGAGCCTTTTTGCTTGAGCTTCAAAGGAGCTTTGCAAAGCGTGACAATGTTATCATGGACGGACGTGATATAGGTACTGTCGTGCTTCCGAGCGCTCAGGTCAAAATATTTCTTACAGCTTCTCCGGAAAAAAGAGCAAGGCGGCGTGTACTCCAGCTTCAGGAAAAGGGCGAACAAGCCGACTTTGACAAGATATTGTTTGATATAGTACAGCGTGACTACAACGACTCCAATAGAAAGACAGCTCCGCTAAAAGCAGCGGATGATGCAATAACTCTTGATACCTCTGAGCTTACACTTGAAGAATCTGTTGATAGAATAATCGGCATAATAAAGGAGAATACTATATGAAAAGAAGAAATCCTATTTATGTTGTCGGCAGAATACTCGTTATACCGATATTCAAGCTTTTGTTTTTCTATAAGGTGAACGGCAAGAAAAATCTTCCCAAGAAAGGGCCGTATATAGTCTGCTCGAACCACCTTTCAAATTATGACCCCGTTTTTCTTGCGCTGACTCAGAAACGCCAGATATATTATATGGCAAAGGCAGAGCTTTTCAAGAACAGGTTCTTTTCATGGCTGATAAGAAAGTTGGGCGCATTTCCTGTAGAGAGGGGCGCAGGCGATGGAAAGGCTATAAACGAGGCTGAACAGGTAGTAAATGACGGCAGACTTTTAGGTATATTCATCGAGGGTACACGCTCAAAGACAGGAGAATTTTTAAGACCGAAATCAGGCGCGGCTATAATAGCACAGCAGATGAACGTGCCTGTTATACCCGTATGCATAACACCGAAAAACAAGAAGGTCAAGGTTTTCCAGAAGGTGACTATATCATGGGGAAAGCCTATGTCCGTTGAGGAGCTTGGACTTAAAAACGGCGGCGGTGAAGAATACCGCAGAGCAAGCCGTATGATAATGGATGAGATAAAAAAACTCAGAGAGAATGATTTGAAATAATCTATCACATTGTAAGGATGCTCGCATTTGTTTTTGTACGTCCGTTTTTCAGGATAAAATTCATCGGCAGGGAAAAGCTCCCGAAAGGCGCATATATCCTGTGCGCCAATCATACGAGCTTTTTTGACCCTGTTGTGATAGGCTTCTGTATCAGACGCAGAGTCTGTTTTATGGCAAAGTCTGAATTTTTTACCGGATGCGGAAAATTCGTTTCATGCTTTATGACGCTGTGCGGAGTTTTTCCCGTAAAGCGTAACAGCGCAGATAAAGCCTGTGCCGACAGAGCCGGACAGCTTCTTAAAAACGGTAAAATAATAGGCATATTTCCGCAAGGGAAAATAGTAAGGGATATAAACAGCTTTGAGCCGAAGGCAGGCGCTTTGCTCCTTGCTTCACGCTTTGATGTCCCCGTTATACCGCTTTCGATATATCACGAGGGCAGGATAAGGCTGTTTTCAAAAATGACCGTGAGAGTGTGCGAGCCTGTTTATGCGGATGACAGTTCATTGAAGTCTGCAAGAAAGGCGGCTTTAAAGCTCAAAGCGGTGATGCTTAAAGGATTGGAGGGAAGAAATGAAGATAACCGTTGCTAAATCGGCAGGCTTTTGCTTCGGGGTAAAACGCGCGGTGGATATAGTTGAAAAATTAGCCGACAGCGGAAAAAATGTCTGCACGCTGGGAGCAATAATCCATAATCCGCAAAAGGTAAGGGAGCTTCAGGAAAAAGGTGTCAGGATAGTTGAAAGCCCTGGTGATGTGTCCGCAGACGAGATACTTGTTATACGCTCACACGGCGTTTCGCATGACGTATATGACAGGATAAGCTCTCTCGGCATATCATACGAGGACGCTACATGTCCGTTCGTACTCAAAATACACAGGATAGTCGCGGAGAATTCCGAAAAGGGCGATATAATCCTTATCGCAGGAGATAAAGACCATCCCGAAGTACAGGGAATAATCGGACATTGCGCGTCGGAAGTCCATACGTTCATGAACGGCGATGAGCTTGAACAGCTTATAGGTAAATTTCCTTTACTGAAAAATTCACCCGTGTGTGCAGTAGTGCAGACAACATTCAATAAAAATGAATGGAAAAAAATTTTAAAAATATTGCAAAAACTATGTACAAATGCTAAAATATTTGATACAATATGTAGTGCCACATCTGATCGACAGTCGGAGGCGGAAAATCTTGCCGCCGAGTCCGACCTGATGCTTGTTGTGGGCGGAAAACACAGTTCAAATACAAATAAACTGTATCATATCTGCCAAAGCAGGTGCAGTGAGACTTTTCTTATCGAATCGGCTGAGGAACTGCCGTTCTCAGCCTTGAAGCATGCAGATCGGATAGGTATAACGGCCGGAGCGTCTACTCCGGAAAGCATTATAAAGGAGGTACTTGTTACCATGACAGAAGAAATCAAAAATATTGAAGAAAGTGAAGCAGAGCCGAAATTTGAAGAGCTTCTTGAGGAGTCATTCAAAAATTATAATACAGATGGCAGAGTACACGGTGTTGTTGTTGGCGTAACTCCTACAGAGGTACGTGTGGATGTCGGCAGAAAACAGACGGGCATAATACCGCTTGCAGAACTTTCCGGTGACCCGAATGCAAAGTCAGAGGATCTTGTTAAGGTCGGTGATGAGCTTGATCTTATCATTATGAAAACAAACGACCAGGAGGGTACTATACTTCTCTCCAAGAGACTCTATGACGCTCAGAAGGGCTGGGACGACATCGTTAAGGCTGAGGAAGAGAAAACCGTAGTTACAGGTGTCGTAACAGAGGTAGTAAAGGGCGGCGTTATCGCTCTTACAAACGGTGTCAGAGTATTTATCCCTGCATCACTCGCAACAGTGTCAAGAGGCGACAACCTTGACGAGCTTCTCAAGAAGGAAGTAAGCTTCCGCATCATCGAAACAACAAGACAGAGAAAGCGTGCAGTAGGCTCTATCCGCTCCGTACTCAACGACGAGCGCAAGCAGAAGACAGAAGCTTTCTGGGCAGAGGCTGAGGTAGGCAAGAAGTACACAGGCGTTGTAAAGTCACTCACATCTTACGGCGCATTTGTAGATATCGGCGGTATCGACGGTATGGTACATATCTCTGAGCTTTCATGGAACAGAATAAAGCATCCGTCAGAGGTCGTTAATGTAGGCGATACAGTAGAGGTTTACATAAAGGCTCTCGATCAGGAAAAGGGAAAGATATCACTCGGCTACAGAAAGGCTGAGGACAATCCCTGGGAGATACTCAAAAATCAGTATCCTGTAGGAACAGAGTGCGAGGTAGAGATAGTTAATCTTACACCATTCGGCGCATTCGCAAGAATACTCCCCGGTATTGACGGTCTTATCCATGTTTCACAGATATCAAACGAGAGAGTTGAAAAGCCGCAGGATGTTCTTTCAGTTGGTCAGAAGGTCAACGTAAAGATAACTGCCGTAGATTTCGACAAGAAGCGCATAAGCCTTTCAATGAAGGAGCTTTTGGCTGACAAGGCTGCTGATGAAGAGACAGAGGAAGCAGCTGAGGAAGCAGCAGAAGAAGCAGCAGAAGAAGCAGCAGAGGAAGCAACAGAAGAATGATGATCTCCGTAAGGCATCTCTTTTTGAGGTGCCTTATTTGCTAAAACTTTAAGGGGGATTTTTGAAATGTATGAGGAAATTACAGAGCAGGCAAGGCAGGCTGTGCTTGAGATAATTGAAAAGGCAAAGCTCAAAGAGGGCGATATTTTCGTGACAGGCTGTTCGTCAAGCACCGTATCGGGAAAAAGCTTCGGCTCTGCATCAAGCATGGAGATAGCGCAGGCGATTTTTGACGGCATTTATCCGGAGCTTAAAAGCAGGGGAATATATCTTGCCGCTCAGTGCTGTGAGCATCTGAACAGGGCGATAATAACGGAAAAGGCAGCAGCTGAAAAGCAGAACAGAGAGGAAGTCAATGTTGTTCCGCAGCCAAAGGCAGGCGGCTCGTTTGCGACTATAACCTACAGGACGCTTGAACATCCGGCAGCTGTGGAGCATATAAAAGCCGATGCAGGAATAGATATAGGCGGAGTGCTTATAGGCATGCATCTGAAAGAGGTGGCCGTACCGCTGACTCTGACTGTAAAGAGGATAGGCGAAGCCAATGTGACGAGCGCGCGTACAAGGGCGAAATTCATTGGCGGAGAACGCGCGGTATATGATGACAGCATGAAGTGAGCTGAGGTTTTGTATGGGATATAAAGAAGAATTTATAAGCATCTATAACGAGAACATAAAGCGCAGCGGTTCAAAGGAGCTTTTGGAATGGATGATGAAAACAGACTTTTTTACGGCTCCGGCAAGCTCAAAATTCCATTGTGCATGTGAGCAGGGACTTGTCATGCACAGTCTGAGCGTGTATCATACTCTTGTTGAAAAGCATTTTGAGCCTGACAAGGACAGTCCCGAAAGCTTTGCGATATGCGCTCTGCTTCACGACTTATGCAAGGCGCAGTTCTATAAGGTATCGACAAGAAATGTCAAGAACGATGAAACAGGTCAGTGGGAGAAAAAGCCGTTCTATGCTATAGAGGACGCTTTCCCTTACGGTCACGGAGAAAAGTCTGTTTTTCTGATAGAGCGTTTCATGCGGCTCAAGACCTCAGAGGCTGTGGCTATAAGGTGGCACATGGGCGGATTTGACGATGCTGCAAAGGGCGGCGGATTTTCAATAGCGCTTGCCTATGAAAAATATCCGCTTGCTGTCAAGCTCCATCTTGCCGACCTTGAATCGACATATCTCAGGGAAAAGAACACTTCTTTGGTAAACAAATAATATTCCGAAAAAACAGCGGCACCGGAGCTTTTATCCGATGCCGCTTGTTATATTATTCTTTTATTATTCTTTTATGAGGTTTTCAAGGTCTTCACATCTTGCGGGAGTTGCCGTAGCCATGTTGTTGTTTATGAATATTACCTCATGGATGTCGTTATCCTCAAGATATTTCTTGAAATCAAATGTTATATATCTGAAATCTATCATGTGTGTCTCGCCGTATGTGTAAGCGATATAAGGACAGAAAGCGTTGCCGTAGGACTCCTTTACAACGGCTATTTTCTTTCCGTTGCCGTCCTTGTTCTTGCTTACCATAAGTCCGTTGTCGCCGCCGAGGAACACGCCGTATGCAAAATTGCTGCTTTCATAGCTGTGTATGATGTTCGTGCTTGTTCCGCCTGTGCCGTCATTTTCATAGAGAGTTGTTGTTATATCCTTGTCGGTCTTGTAGTATTCTACTGTATCGGGGTCAACAAGAGCCTCGTCTATATAGTTTGTAAGGCTGCCGTAATAGCCCTCTATCGTGCCCTTTTCAAGCTCTGAAAGCTTTATATAGTCAATGCCTGCTGCTTTGCAGAAATCCTTGTATGCGTAATATGCGCCAAGACCTGACCAGTGGTGGTCGGTGTTGAGGTAGATGTATTCATCCCTGTGGTGCATGAGAGTATCATATGTGTTGATGCCGATTATCTTGTTGGAGTCATTTTTTGAATATGAATTTATAATTGCGTTGATATAGTCGTTCTGGTTCGGCAGACCTTCATCTGTCATTATGCTGTCGGGGAGAGAAATACCGCAGTGTGTCGGAACGAGTACATTATATATCTTTATGTCACTGCCGAGATAATCGGCGAGCTTTGACATTGTTTTGCCGTAATCTTCAGCCATGCTGTCATAGCCGTAGAATTTCTCGAATGCCATTCTGTTATATACAAGTATGCCCTCTACATCCTTAGCTTCACCTTCAGATTCAGGGAGGGATGGGATAGGACCGTTTTCTTTATCGTCTGTAGGGTCTGATACAGGCTCTTTTTTGCTTTCTTCCTTGCTTGTATCGGTTGTTTCTTCTGATGAAGTATCGGAGTTCTTGCTTTTGTCGTCTGTTTTTTCTGCTGATGCTGCCGAAGTAGTTGATGATTTGAGCGGGGGTCTGTCATCTCCGCCTGAGCATGCTGTAAAAATGCCGAGAGTAGTTGATATCAAGAGAGTGAGTGCGATAAGTTTTATTTTGTTTTTGTTCATTGTTATGAAACCTCCTTTTGATTTATCCCGAACATTATATCATGCTTTTTTGAAAAAATCAATAACAAGCAATATTAACTTTAAATTTTATTATCGGAACCGCCGCCGGCAAGCTGCCGGTGCCGATTACGTTCACGCGCGGCGGAGTGCCTCCGCTGTCGATTACGTTCACGCGCGGCGGAGTGCCTCCGCTGTCGATTACGTTCA
>ONVG01000152.1 GCA_900321195.1 uncultured Eubacteriales bacterium | reverse complement strand
TAATATGGACACAGAAGAAAATATTCAATAAAAAACAAATTTCCTCTTGATTTTTCTCTTGTTATGTTGTATAATAAGTTCAAACAAAAAGGATTATATTTGTTTACAAATTCTGCCCAATTCGTTGTGTGCGTCTATATAACCCTACAACTCTTATTTAGGGAGCTCGGCTCCTGTGGCGGACTTCAGACCTCCCGCAATAGCGGACGAAGGGAGTATGAAATCACGGGGAGAGCACCCACCTGCTTATCTTCGTAGGCAGGTTATTATTGACGCAGACGGTTGGGCGGATCTTTTTTTCGGTACGGCAAAACGGTTTTCCCCATTTTGCTGTGCCTTTTTCTTTTATGAAATTATTGTAAGTGTTACAATATTGTAGTTGAAATAATAAGCACAAAATCGTATAATATATTTGTCGATATATCTGATTATTTACATCATTTTTACTATAATTAAGCGTGGTGATCCTTTGGATAAGAAAATAAAAAAACGAAATATCATTATGACAATTATAATTATATCTGTTATAGCAGCAACTGCCGTGGCACTTGTTTTTATCAGCCTTAAAGAACAAAAAAAAGCCGCTCCGTCAAATGCCTCTCTTTCAGCAGAACAGGTAGTTTCAGGCGTTATAAAAAAGATGAACTATCAGAACTTGTCTCCCGTTTCGGATGAAAATATTTCTAAATTCTATGACATCCCTGACGGGACTGTTACAGATTATTCCGTTTACATATCCAACAATTCCGGAAACGAAACTGAGCTTGCATGCTTCAAGCTAAAGAATACCGAAAGCGAGCAGAAAGTCCTTAACTGTGTTTACGACTATACGAAATCCAAAAGCTCTATAGAGCAAAGCCCCGCAACAAGCACTCAGTCAATGGTGTCATCTCATTATCCTTATGTTTTCGCAGTCATATCAAGCGACTGTGAGAATGCAGTAAAAACATTTGAAAAGTTGATAAACTGAATTTAAAGGCACAGTATTCTTATTCGGATACTGTGCCTTTGCTCTATATGTAAATAAGAACAAAAATGAGCTGCCGCATATTTACGGCAGCTCTGTTTGTATTATTCATCGTCATCATCTGTATCTGTCTTCTTCTTCTTTCCGAGTACTATAAGAAGAACAACAGCTATAAGAGATACGCCTACAACTACACCTATTATTATGAACTTTGCAACGTCTTCACCTGTGATTATAGGCGGATTTGACGGCTCTGACGGTGTGGAAGGAGTTGACGGAATTGATATAACAGGAGTAGATGACGGCGGCGGAGATACCTCTGACTCATATTCAGGTATTGATGACTCAGGCGGCGTTGTTCCAAGATCATTCTTGAATATCAAGAATACCGGATCACCGTCTTTTGCAACATACTCTCCGATGTCCTCTTTAAGCTCTATGCGTCCTGCTTTGTCAATGTCAAATACTCTTGGCTTTTCATTGAGCACGTAGCCCTCAGGAGCCTGTGTTTCTATAAAGCGGTATGTTCCGAAAGGAAGATTTTCTGCTGCTATCTGTCCGTTTTTGTCCGTTACAAGATCGGCAGCTACTAAATCCCAGTAATAATCGCCCTTTTCATCACTTGATACTTCAAGGTTAGTATTTTCAACAGCATTGGGCATTACATAGTTTTTGAATTCAAATCTGAAATGCGCGCCCGGAAGAAGCTTATCGTTTTCGCCTTTCTTGATAAGGACTACAGCTCCTACAGGTTCTTCGGGTATTCGCTTATCCTCATACTTTGCATCTATAACAGCATTTATGCTTGAGCCTGTTTCTGTACGATAGGAAAGGACTACGAGCATCGGGCTGATGTCTATTACTTCCTCGCCGGCAGTCTGTAAAACAAGGAAAAGAACATTGTCAGTCGGGAGCGATGAAAATACAACATTTCCTTCAAATGCTGTTACCGAATCAAGGCTTTCTTTTCCGTCAGCTATCTCAGCAAGAGACTGAGCAGCCGCAAGAGCTTTTGACGCCTCTCTGATATCACTGAGGTCCCCGGTGAATGAAGAAAATTCCTCTTTGAGTGTTACTGTACCGTCATAATTGTAGTTTCCTACCTCATAGATTGCCAGTGAAGCGGTAAGATCTGCGAAATCCGGCAGATTGACCTGTATCGTACCTTCTCCCGACGGTTTTTCTTCGCCTACGGCATAAGCTGACATAAGAGAACCTGAACAAAGCACACACAGCATCATCAGTACTGCAATAATTTTGCCTGATAGTTTCTTTTTCATAAATGAACCTCCAAACAAGCCGGCTACGGCTCAGTATTATTATCATCGGAACCGCTGCTTTCAGCCTTATCCGGCTCCTTTGTTTTCTTTCTGCGTCTGAATGACGGGAAAATAAGTATGACTATTATTCCCAATATAACAAAACCTATAAGTCCTGTTGATGAATACCATATTATCGTCCTTGCAGGTATCGTTACTATATCCTCGTTTATGACGGGCCATTCCTTTTCTGTTTCCATTGTCTTTGTTTCGTAAGGAACACGCTTTCCCCTGATAAGAAGTCTGTGGCTGTTTATGCCGTATGGAGTGCAGGTTATCAGAGTCACATAATCATATCCTTCAACTATGCGTATATCATTATTCTGATAGGGAAGCACAGTCTTTATCTGATCGATCTCATATTTCAGCACCTTGTCAAGAACATGAAGATAGAAGGAATCACCTTTTTTGAGCTGGTCAACATCGGTAAACATCTTTGAGGACGGCAGACCGGTATGACCGGCAAGGACACAATGGGTACTTTTACCGCCTACAGGAAGTGATGTGCCTTCAAGATGACCTATGCCTTTCTGCAGGACTTCATCCGACATTCCGTGAAATATAGGATAGTAAACATCTATCTTTGGTATCTCGATATAGCCCAGCGCCTGAGCGACACGGAGAAGCTTATTATAGTCCACTGACGAAACGGCTGTACTGTTATTTTTGGCAAGCTCATTATTATAATCAGTTGCCTGTCGTTCAAGCGTTTTTATAGCGTCATCGCCCATTTGCTGAATTGTCTCGTTATACTCATTGATAATTACCTTAGAGGTATAGTCAGTGTACCACATGCCTACTATCGGGTACATGAATATGGTTATGCCTATCATAAGCAGGAGAAAAATTCCTGCAAGCGGCAGACGGCGCAAAAGCTTACTTTTCTTATTTTTCGGCATTGTCGTCCTCCGCATTATTATTTTCTTCATTCACAGCATAATGCTTGGCGGTAGTTTTCACGAGCCATATAAATGCGGCTATGAACACTATTATCGAAACACCTGCTATGATGCACACTATTGTTATCTGCTGTCTTATCTGACTGCTCAGACCGTCATCGGCTGTTGACTTGCTAACAGGTATGCTGACATCAGATATTTCCTTTTTATCATCTTCCTTATCTGTCTGCTTTTCAGGCTCCTTCTTTTCTTCCTCAGCATCAAAAGCCTCCGGAGCTTTATATTCCATCCTTTCGCCCCTTACTAAAAGACGCTTGTCATTTATTCCGTAAGGAGTACAGGTAAGAAGCGTAACATAATCCTTGCCCTCAACTATTGCAAGGAGATCAACTCTGTCAGGATTGACAGATTCTATATTATCAACACGATATGCAAGCACCGTGTCAAGTACTCGTATGTAGAACATATCGCCCTTTTTCATCCGATCAAGCTTTGTGAACATTTCCGCATTCGGCAGACCAGTATGACCGGAAATTACACAGTGGCTGTCAATTCCGCCTATTGGCAGGGATGTATTTTCAAGCCAGCCGCAGCCCTTTTCAAGAACGCTGTTGCTTGTGCCGTAATATACGGGTATATAAATATCAAGGTCAGGGATATCAACATAGCACATCAGGCCGTTTTCATCGCAGAGCGATTTTTCAAGCCCGTCATCATATATGCCGTCTGCGATATCCTGATTATATTTTTTGGCATTTTCAAGTCTGTCATCCTTTTCCTCAGCGGGCATTTTTTCAACCTTTTTTTCATAGTCGGTTATGACCGACTTAGAGCTGCTCATCGAATACATATTTCCCACAATGGGTT
>ONVG01000134.1 GCA_900321195.1 uncultured Eubacteriales bacterium | reverse complement strand
AGTTTTTCAAGAAAGAATACCTGTTTTATTGCATAAACATTCATTTTCTTCAATTTTATGCAGCTATTTATGGGATTTTATTCAAAAGCTCTTCTAATCATAATCAAAAATCACCGAATTAGAGGGTGGACTGAATAGTTACAATATAATTATAAAAAACAAAAAAAGCCAACTTCAAATATAATTGGGTGAAGTCGGCTTTTCTGAAAATGATGCCGGAAGAATTCCGGTAATTTTTAATTAAGTTTCGGTGTGTCTGTGGTGTTGCCTTTGAGCTTGTCAAGCTCTGATTCTCTTGATTCCATTTTAAGTATACGCTTTTCGCCCTCGTCCGCAAGCTTCCTGAATTCGGATATAGTCGTCTGCATCTGCGGCAGTGCCTTTGCCTTATATTCCGTTACGGAATCGAGCGCATCAAATGTATCTGAAAATGCAGCCCTGAGCGTATCTATAGAAATATTTGTTTCCATTGCCTGCTGCTGTATTGCAGCGCCCTGCTCTTTTAGCATCTTTGAAGTAGCGCCGATAAGCTTGTTTGTAGCTTCATTCACGGCGTTGACTTTTTCAAGAACTATTTTCTGGTTATAAAGTGCGCTTGCTACAGTGACTGCTATCCTGAGTGCAGATACAGTAACGCTCTCTGCGCGTTCTACCGCACGGATAAGCTCCTTGTTGTTGCGTCTTACTATCTCCATAGCGATAATGCCCTGCATATTTACAGTCTGCATCTGCTGCATATCCATAACTCTCTGACGGAGCGGGAAAAGTACTTCATCCTCGATGAACTTTATTCTCTCCTCGTCAACATTTTCGGTTTTTGCTTTATCTATAGCATTTGATATAGCCTCATCCATATTCATGCCAAGCTCTATCTGCTGTGAAAGCTTTTTGGTAAGGTCACGGAGCGCAAGCTGCTCGACTTCAAGAGTAGTGTTGTCACGTTTGAGCACACTTTTTCCTTTATCGAGAGATTGTATGGTTTTTGCGATAACATCATCGGCTTTTTCAAACTTTGCAAAATAGTTCCTTACCGGATTGAAAAGCTTTCCGAGAGGTCCTTTCTTTGCAAAATCTATGCCTGAAGGGTCAAGGTCTTTCATCTGGAGCTGGAGCTGACTAAGACCGTTTACGACTTCGCCGTTTTCTCCTCCCATTTTTGTAAGGTCGGCAAGCCTTACATTAAGAAGCTCATTTTTATTTGTAGATTTCTCTACTATATCAGTACCGAATGTATCTATTGATGAAACGATATTTCTTCTGTCCTCAAGCGAACCGAGGTCAAAAGTAAAAAGTTCTTCCGTATTGCTGTCAGCAGCCTTTTCAAGCTTTTCCTGAACTTCCGGAGCAGGTACAAGATCCTTCTTGACTTCCTCCTTTACGGCCTCTGTATCCGGCAGATCCATTGAAAATCCCATAGTTTTTTCCTCCTGTATTTGTATTTGTTTTTCTGCTTATAATAATTACATTTCCGAATTGAAGAGGTTTTTGAGCTGATATACTATATCGTCGCTGTCGGCGTTTATAGTAGCCGCCTCGTTTGTTTCGGATATCCTTTTCAGCGCTTCAATGTTTGCATTGTAGCCGATAGAATATATCGGTATCTGATAGTTCTTTACTACGGAATCGATATCGTTGAGTGAGAAACCGACATTCTGCTCACCGTCACTGAGAAGGAATATCATTGCCTTTGCGTCAGGCTGCTCCTGCTTTGCCTTGTTTATCATGTCTATTGCGACAACGAGTGAATCATAGGTAGCCGTCTGACCTGTTGCGTCAAGACTCTGTACAGCGCCCTTGAAAAGAGCCTGCTGGTTGATATCGAACTTTGCTATAGGAAGGTTCATATATACCTTATTGTTATATGAGATAAGTCCGATATAATTATCCTTGCTTATATACTGCATGGAGTTTATAAGTGATTTTTGCAGCTCATTTATCGGCTCACCGCTCATGCTGCCCGATGTATCGGCAATGAATACTGCTATTATCGGTCTGCCGCTGTTCTTGTTTTCCTTATAGAGCTTCTGAGCCTGTATAAGCTGTTCGCCCTTTATCGTTTCGGGAAGCTCACTCTTGTACTTTTCATTCTGATTGAAGCCGTATTCCTTTGCATGTGCCTGAGACTTTTCTGTAAGACAGTACTCACAGAATTTTTCAAGCACCGTATTCTTTTCAGCCGAAAGCTTTCCAAGCGCATACACAGGATTGTCGTGTCTTACGCCGAACGGAGTGAATACATAGTTGACATTGAGCGATGCATCATTGTTATAAAGCTGGCTTTCCATTACAAGCGCATCAAGTGAACCCGACTCGGCGGACTTTCTCATCTGGAGAGTATTGTATGATACGAGAGGCACATTCTCCTGGAAAAGCTTGAAGCCTTCAACAGCCTTTGCACTGAGAAGATCATCCGGATCATAGGTGTAGAGTGTACTTACGAGGAAGTTAAGACCTGTCGAGCTTACAAACGGGTTAGTATAGCCCATAGCTATCTCACCCGAAGCTGTAGCCTGTGAGATGACCTTCATATTTACTGCGCCGTATTTATCTATTATTTCTTTATATTTGCTATTTGAAAGCAGTACGCCTGCTGTATTTCCCGCAAGCTTTTTCTCCTTGAGAGTTGTTTCAACACCGCTTGATTCAAGCATTTTTCCCCAGAATTCATTTGAGGGCGATATCGCATCAGGAATATATCTTCCTGTCCTGATATAGTCATATGCAGGACCTGACGATACCGAGCGTATCGAAACGGATATCGTTTTTCCGTTGACGGAATAATTTTCATTATTAAAATCGTTTGCAATATCATTGAGCCATCCGTCTGTACCCTTTCCTGCCTTTTCGGGTGACGAGAATATCTCAATATTGATATTTCCGCTTCCTGTTACGGTGAGGGGATAATTTTTGTCTATGTCCGGAAGTTCTTCTTCCTCTGAAAGCAGGTCGTTGTCATCAATAGGCGCTTTTTTTGTACTTACGCTTTCGACCTTTATCTGAGAGAGAAGGTCTCCTATCTTCTTTTCTGCTTCCTCACCGGTTATCTGATCCTGTGTCTTGCCAACATCCTTTGTAAGAGTTATACCCAGAAAGACCGCTCCGAATACAACTGCTGCTATACCGACAAAAATAGCTATTTTTTTTGCATTTGATGCTCCTGCCATTATTAAGACCTCCTGTCATGACTTATAATATTTTGTCTGCGCTATAAGATCGTTTATTTCCTGAACTGCCGCGATATTTTCAAGACCCTGTTCATCAAGGTCATCAAGCTTGGATATTTCAAGCAGAAGCTTGTCAAGCTTTACAAGTATATTCTCATTCATCTCCACAAGACCGTTTACATAGCTTATATGCTCGTTATATATCCTGAGCTGGTCGCCCACAGCCTTTGAATTTACTCCGACACCGTTTATATTGCGTGAATTATGCATTTTCTGTACAAGCTTTTTATAGTCCTTGTAGTCGAATATCATCATCCGGTTTATCATTTTCTTTATGTTATTAAAGAAAATAGCCTTTATGGAATCTATGGCATTCTGAAATCTTGTAAAGGTTATTTCCTGCGGCTCAAAAAACTGTTCGAGTATACTGTCAAGCGCCCTGTCCTTGTCATCCATCCTGTATATCTGTTCAACAGCGTTGTCTATACATTCGTCAAAAACATTTTTTCCTTTTGCATTTATGAGAGCATCCGCATATTCCTTTGAAGTAGAAAATTCCGTACCTTTCAGGAATTTCACGGGCTGCTCCTTTGGCTCACTGAAAAGGAGAGTATAGTTTCCGTAACCGAAAGCTATAAGGCTCATGACCACAACAGTGACTGCGGCAGCCGTTGTAAGCGCGCCGCCTGTAAAGGTAAGTCCTACAAGACCCTTTGAAAACAATATAACATTCAGGAGAGCGATACCGAGATTGAGAAGAAGTATTTTAAAAAAAATTTTCACTGTTCTGTCCCCTCCCTTGCTCTTATTGTCCTAATGACTATCATAATTTTACTATTATATTAAGTATTTGTCAATATTACATGTTAATATGCACAAAGCAGAAAAGTCGAAGCTTTCCCCCTTTTGCTTTGATATAGTAGGTTCGGCGCAAAGATGTACATACAAGCTCAGAAATAAAAAGTCATTCCGAAAGAAGCACAGATACTTTAAAGCTCCGTTTCCTGCATTCGGAATGACGATAATCGTTAATTATAATCGTTTTATCTTTTTTCGATGGTGATGCACTTTGAGCTGCATACCTCGGCACATACCGCAAAATCGGGACAGCCTGTACATTTTTCATAATCTATGACAGCACAGTTATCCGTTACCTTTACAGCGCCGTTTTTACAGCTCCTTTCGCACTTTTTACAGCCGATACAGCCATTGTCACAGACCTTCTTTGTCTGAGCGCCCTTATCCTTATTGCTGCATGTCACTATAACTCTGTCCGTATCGGGTGCAAGTGATATGATGCCGTTCGGACAGGCCTTTACGCAAAGACCGCAGCCTACACAATCATCAGCATTGACAAATGCAACTCCGTTTTTTATGCAGATAGCATTATGCGGACAAATATTCATACAGTCACCGAGTCCGATACAGCCGTAAACACAGCTTCCCTT
>ONVG01000145.1 GCA_900321195.1 uncultured Eubacteriales bacterium | reverse complement strand
AGCAATGACCATTTCAGAAATTTTATTGTATAGTGGACTATTTTTTTTGAATACGCTTTAAAAAATTTTTTCAACATCTTTATGCTGCCTCGATATCTTTTGAATAACTCTTAGCTAAATAAGACTTCTCATTCTTTCAAACTCTTCTTCATCGATCACAGTTATGCCGAGTGACTGAGCCTTTGTGAGCTTGCTTCCTGCCTCATCTCCTGCAAGGACGAAATCTGTTTTCTTTGAAACGCTTGAAGATACCTTTCCGCCTGCATTTTCGATTATTTCTGCGGCTTCCGTGCGCTTATAGTTCGGGAGAGTTCCTGTTATAACAAAAGTCTTTCCTGCGAACGGGCTGCTTTCCGAAACTGCTTTCGGCGGATTTAGGTTTTTGGTGTTTATGCCGAGCTGCTTTATTTCTTCTATGAGCTTTTTTGTTTCGTCAAGTGAGAAGTAAGCGGCTGTGCTTTCAGCCATTATATTTCCGAAGCCCTCTATCTGCGATATGTCTTCAGCGCTTGCATTTGCGATATCGTCAAGGGTAAGGAATTTATCGGCAAGAAGCTTTGCGGCTTTAAGACCGATATGACGTATGCCGAGAGAGAATACAAGCTTGTAGAGGTCGTTGCTTTTTGATTTTTCGATAGAGCTTATGAGATTTTCGGATGACTTGTCCTTTTTGTTTTCAAGCGTCATTATATCATCCTTTGTGAGCCTGTAGAGGTCGAGCGGAGAGGATATCAGTTCTTTTTCCGCAAGCTTATAAAGGACCTTTTCGCCGAGACCGTCAATATCCATAGCATCTCTTGAAACAAAGTGTATCATGTGGCGCATAAGCTGTGCGGGACAGTCGGTATTTGTACAGCGGAGCGCAGACTCGCCTTCCTCGCGTGTCACTGGAGAGCCGCATGACGGACATTTGTCAGGCATAGCATAAGGAAGCGCGTCTTCTTTGTGCTTTGAGACCGAAACTACTTCGGGTATTATTTCTCCTGCCTTGCGGAGAATGACAGTATCACCTATCCGTATATCCTTTTCGTTTATAAAATCTTGATTATGAAGTGTTGCGCGGCTTACTGTAGTTCCTGCAAGTGTTATCGGTGAGAATATAGCTGTCGGAGTGAGAACGCCTGTTCTGCCGACATTTATCTCGATGTCAAGAAGCTCTGTTTCTTTTTCCTCCGGAGGATATTTATAAGCCTCTGCCCATTTCGGGAATTTTGACGTACTGCCCAAGATCCTTCTCTGAGAGAAGCTGTCCACTTTAATAACTGCGCCGTCTATCTGGAACGGAAGCTCACCTCTCATTGAGCCGATATATTCTATTTTTTCAAGCACTTCGTCGATGCTTTCACAGCGGTAATAGAACGGCAGAGTTGTAAAGCCTGTTTCTGCAAGATAGTCGAGAGACTGCTTGTGGCTGTCGAATTCTTCGCCCTCTATCTGCTGTATATTAAAAACGAAAATATCAAGCTCACGGGACTTTGTGATTTTTGCATCCTTCTGGCGCAGAGAGCCTGCCGCAGCATTTCTCGGATTTTTGAATACCTTTTCTTCGCGCTCCTCCTGATATTCCACGACTTTATTAAAGCTGTCTATCGACATATAGACCTCTCCTCTTACTTCAAGGTAGGGGAGAGAGCGGTTCAGCTTCATAGGGAGAGTTTTTATTACTTTAAGGTTATCTGTTATATCCTCGCCTACAAGTCCGTCGCCTCTTGTAGAGCCTCTTACAAAAATACCGTTTCTGTATTCGGCGGATACTGAAAGACCGTCGATTTTAGGTTCTACTATATATATCGGGTCGGAAACTGCTTCACGTACTCTCTTGTCAAAATCTCGTATCTCATCATGTGAGAAAGAGTCGTGCAGGCTTTCCATAGGTACTTTGTGCTCAACGGGTGAGAATTTGACAGATGCTTCACCGCCGACCTTCTGAGTCGGAGAGTCGGGGGTTTTTAGCTGAGGATATTTTTCCTCTATTTCTTCAAGCTCCCGCAGAAGCATGTCATATTCATAGTCGCTTATTTCCGGAGAGTCCTGATTATAGTATCTGTCATTGTGATAATTTATCTGAGAGCGCAGTTCTTCCGCTCTTGCTTTCATTTCATTGATATCCATGATATTTTCTCCTGATAATTCATTATTTGCTATTCATTATTTATGCTCCTACGGTTCGGGCAAAGCCTACTATGAGGGGCATTGTTATTACTGAAAGAAGTGTGGAGAGTGTGACAAGGTTTACAGAGAGCTTTGCATCATTGTCAAACTTTGCGGCAAACATAGTTGTAGCTGCTGCGACAGGCGCAGCGGCAGCGATAACACACGTTATAAGAACCGTACCTCTTATACCGCACATCATCATTCCGCCGAATGCTAAAAGCGGAATGGCAATAAGTCTGAACAGTACGCAGATAAAGCCTTTTCCGTCCTTGAAAGCGTCGGATATTTTAGACTGTGAGAGATAATATCCGACTATCATCATCGGCAGCGGAGTATTGAGGTTTGCAAGAAAGCCTATGGGTTTGGCTATTACTTCATGTATCGGGCATGAAGTTAGGAAGATAACAAATCCTACGACCATGCCGATAATACAGGGATTAAGAGCTATTTTTTTGAGTGACATTGATTTTTTGTCACCGCTTGAGAGCCATACTCCGAATGTCCACATTATAATGTTGAATATAACTATATATACAGCGCCGAAGAAAACGCCGTCCGAGCCGAGTATTGCCTGCTGCATGGGCAGCGACATATATCCGCAGTTTGAAAATATGAGCGCAAAGCGGTAAACTCTGTTTTTCTTTGGCTCCTTGTCGTGAAAGATGAGCATTGCTATCACGATAGACAAAAGCTGTATAAGGAATGAAGCGGCGGCAGTTGTCAGCAGACCGCCCAGCATGTTTGTATCGAACGGGCGTATGAAGTTTTCTATTATTACACACGGGCATACGATATACAGAACTATATCCGTTATCGATTTTGCTGTCTTGTCATTTAGCATTTTGGTTTTGCCGCATAAAAAGCCTATGCCTATGAGTATAAAAAGCTCTACTACCTGAGTTCCTACAGTTATAAAGTTTTCAAACATTATTATCCCCCATTTTTGTCATTTCATGTTTAAAGCCTGCATTTAAAATCGCTGTATCCGAATTTCTTGAGAAGCTTTGTTGTTCCGTCGGTTTTAAGAAGATATATGTCAGGCAAAGGCATTCCGTTGAATGTGTTGTTTTTTACCATTGAATATATTGCCATATCTGTAAATATCAGCTTGTCGCCGATATTAAGCGGAGCAGGGAAGGAGTAATCTCCGATAATATCACCTGCAAGGCATGTCGGCGCGCCGAGTCTGTATGTATATGGGAGGATATCCGGCTTGTCAGAGCCTATTATAAACGGACGGTAAGGCATTTCTAAAACATCAGGCATGTGACACGCCGCAGAGGTATCTAATATAGCTATGTTCATGTTGTTTTTTATGATATCGAGTACCGATGCTGCAAGATAGCCTGCATTGAGCGCAACGGCTTCACCAGGTTCTATGTATATATCAAGGTCATACTTTTCTTGCATATAGTTTATACAGCTTATAAGCTTTTCAATGTCATAATCTGGTCTTGTGATATGATGACCGCCGCCGAAATTAAGCCATTTCATATTGTAAAGGTATTTGCCGAATTTTTCCTCAACAGCTTTCAGTGTGCGCTCAAGCGTATCAGAGTTTTGCTCGCACATCGTATGGAAGTGAAGGCCGCTTATTCCTTCAAGCTCGTTCTCCTCGAAATTTTCGAGTGTTATGCCGAGTCTTGAATTTGTAAAGCAAGGGTTGTATATATCAGTTTCTATTTCTGAATATTCAGGATTTACTCTGAGTCCGAATTCAACGTTTTTATGGGCAAGAGCTTTTTTGCGGAAATGCTTCCACTGTGAGAACGAATTGAAAACGATATGGCCGCATATTTTCAGAAGCTCGTCCATATCATCATCCTTGAATGCAGGCGCATATACATGTATCTGTTTGTTTCCCATTTCCTCATGTGCAAGCCTTGCCTCGAATATTCCGCTTGATGTTGTACCGCTTATATATTCGGATATCAGCGGATATACATGATAAGCCGAAAACGCTTTTTGAGCAAGCAGAACATGACAGCCTGTTTTCTGCTCAACATACCTGAGTTTTTCGAGATTTCCGATAAGCGCTTTCTCGTCTATAACGTAACAGGGAGTAGGCAGAGAGCTTATATTTTTAATGTTGTTTTCTGACATTCCTTTCACCTTCTTCAATATATTGACACTAAAAATATTAACACAAAGCATGGTAAAAAGCAACACAGCGTAAAATAAAAAAACGCCAGTTTCCGAAAAAAGAA
>ONVG01000008.1 GCA_900321195.1 uncultured Eubacteriales bacterium | reverse complement strand
GACATTGAGAGGAGGACAAAAACAAAAAACCTAAAAATCAGACCTTATAAAGCCCTGTATTGCTGTTTTCTGCGATTATAGTTTCTGCACCTGCATTAAGACGCTCGGAAAGTATTTTTTCCAGTCTTTCAGTCAATAAATTGTTATGAAATATTTTTCTGACTTTTCCGTTACTGTCATATTCACCGATATGATAAAGATCGTCTCCTACAAATATCCTGAACTGCTTGTTTTTATTATCAGCTGACGGTGTATTCTTCATATAATTAATAACAACTCCTTTATGATAATAAATATGTATAGTTAAATAATTATATCCGGAGCTGATAATATGAAAACAGCCGCAGCATATATCCGTGTATCAACAGAAGATCAGACAGAGTATTCCCCTGCATCTCAGCTTGAAAAAATATGTGAATATGCAAAACGAAATGACTATATCATTCCCGATGAATACATCTACGTTGACGAAGGCATTTCCGGCAGACATACTCAAAAAAGAACGGGATTTAACAGCATGATAAGCACAGCAAAACAAAAGCCAAAGCCTTTTGACGCTATTCTTCTATGGAAATTCAGCCGTTTTGCACGAAATCGTGAAGACAGTATAGTTTACAAATCTATGCTGAGAAAACAATGCGGTATCGATGTTATATCCGTTTCCGAAAATATCGGTGATAATAAGATGTCTTTGCTGACAGAAGCTATGATAGAAGCAATGGACGAATACTACAGTGTAAATCTTTCCGAAGAAGTCAGACGCGGAATGAAAGAAAAAGCAAAACGCGGCGAAGCCGTAACTGTTCCCTCGTTCGGATATTGTATCAGAAACGGAAGATATTATCCCGATGATAATGCTCATATCGTAAGAAGCATTTTTGCGGATTTTCTGTCAGGAAAAAGCATAAGAACTATTGCATCTGAAATAAATGAACTTGGTATAAAGACACGCAGAGGAAACAACTTTGAAAGCAGAACTGTAAAATATATACTTCAAAACCCTGTTTATATCGGAAAAATACGCTGGACACTAAATGAAAACAATACAATGATAATAGAAGGAATCCATGAACCAATAATATCTGATAAAATATGGAACGACGTGCAAAACAAGCTCAAAGCTCTTCCGTCTGAAAAATATATGCGTCAGACAGATATCAAAGAACCTTTTATGCTCAGAGGCTTATGTCGCTGTTCTTCATGCGGCGCGACACTTACAAGAAGCTCATACAGATCATCACTTCAATGCTATGCATACGCACACGGAAAATGCAGTATCTCGCACAGCATAAGTATAAAAAAGCTCAATTATATGCTTATATCAGCTATAGAAAGCGCCGGCATCAAAGGAGAATTCAAATCAGAGCCGAATAAAAAGTCTGTATATCCAGACAATATATCATTTCTTATTTCAAAGGAAAACAAAAAAGCAGAACGTATTATTGACGCATTTGAAAATGGTTTATACACAGCGGAGGAATTCAATGAAAGACGAAAAAAAGTGATAGAAAATATAAAAATTCTGAAAAAGAAACAAAGCCTTAATATCATACCGGATGATACACAAAAGAACGTACAGAAAAAAATTCATCGCCTCCTCCCTGCCCTGCTGTCACCTTTTGTGAATGAAAGTGATAAAAATATACTGCTCAGAGCCGTTATAAAGCGTATAGTTTTCTATCGCTCAACAGAAAGTATAGATATTTTCTTTTACGGATAAATACTATATCCTTTTGTAGTTTAGTCCTCCGTACTGTGAGATGATTATTTTTGCAAGCTTAGGGTTAGTCTGCTTTATATTTATCGGATATTGCAGTTTCTTCTCATATACCCACATATTCAGTCCTCCTGTCTGTCCCACGGCCACGGATCAGATATCCATGCCCATCTGTTGCCGTTTTCATTCAATGATGTCAGAGGTCCGAATTTTTCCTCAAATTCACGGCGGAGCATATCCCCTTTTTTTTCATAATATTCAAGGGCTTTTCCTGCCGAGGCATCATCGGGATGTGTGTCAAGATAGATATGAAGTTCATTTACGGCAAAGTCATATGAAGATAATCTTCTGAGAAGTCTTTCGCGTTCAGTCATCGGAATTACCTCCGTCCTTATCACAAGCCATAAAGGGCTTATTCAGTTCAGGGAACATTGTACCTGTCTGTATGCCGTGTTCAGGCGAGTAAAGCTTTACTGCATTCTGAAAAGGAACATACGCCATTGCTATAACTGTCTTTTCGGGCAGCGGCTTTATGAAAAAATCAGAATTTTGAAGCTCTTTTATTACATCCATTTTCAGCTCTCCTTTCATAGTTCTACATTAACCATAATATGCATAAGCTATGAAAACGGTAAACAAAAACGGGCATGATACTATCATCACCCGTTTGAAATATTATTTATCTGTCACTGCATATATGGATAAGATGCGCTATACCCGGTATGCTTTCTCCCTGCTGAGAGGATGTCGGCGACATTAGTGCGCCTGTTGCTGTGAACAGGATATTATGAAGCTTTCCGGCTTTGATATTTTTCATTATATACGAGCAGAATACAGACGCAGAACAGCCGCAGCCTGAGCCGCCTGAGTGAACATCCTGCTTTACGGTATCAAATATCAGCATTCCGCAGTCATTGTGTATAGACGAGATATCAACGCCTTCACGCTGCATAAGCTCTCTTAAAAGCTGTGAGCCTACCTTTCCGAGATCACCTGTTAGAATAAGGTCTATATCAGAAATTTTAGTGTTTGTATCGGAAAGAAAGCTCATTATTGTTTCTGCCGCCGCAGGTGCCATAGCTGCGCCCATGTTGTTTGCATCCTTGATATCAAGATCTTTTATTCTGCCTATAGTTACATGTGCTATCCTTGCGGAAGAACGGATCTTTGATATAAGCGCTGCGCCTGCTCCTGTTACTGTCCACTGTGCGCTTGGTGTTCGCTGTCCGCCGTATTCCAGCGGCAGTCTGAACTGTCTTTCAGCCGAGCAGAAATGTGATGATGTTACGGCTATTGCACGGTTTGCAGCATTGCTGTCTGTGAATATTGCTCCAAGCGCAAGCGTCTGCGCCATTGTAGAACATGCACCGTACTGTCCCATAAACGGGATATTCAATTCTTTAAGTCCGAATGTCGAGGATATGCATTGATTTAAAAGATCTCCTGCAAAAATGATGTCTATATCATCAGGAATAAGACAAGCTTTTTCAAGAACTGTATTTACTGCTATAGTTTGCAGTGAGCTTTCGGCTTTTTCCCACGAATTCTGACCTATCTTATCATCCTTGAATGATATATCAAAATATTCTCCTAAAGGACCTTCGCTTTCCTTGCTTCCTGCTATTCCTGCCGACTCCTCAATAAAAATATCATTTTCCATGCTTATTGTATATCTGCCTGTTCTTTTCGGCATAAAAAAACACCTCCGACAATATTATCCCTTGTCGGAGAGTGTTTATTCAGTAATGATATCACTGAAAATATAATTCAAAATCCACAGTTCCTGACGGAACGCTTGCGGCTGTTACTTTTATCTTTACTTCATCACCTATAGAATAGCTTACGCCTGAACGCCTGTCGTATGTCGAGGTAGTACCGTTAAATTCAAAAAATGCTCCGTCTATAGCCGTAAGGTCAACAAAACCTTCAATACCGTTTTCTATGCAGACAAATATTCCCTTGGGAGTTACTCCCGATATTATTCCGTCGTGTATCTCGCCGATATGAGAGGTCATATATTCGGCAGCATAGCATTTTTCTGCTTCACGCTCTGCTCTTACGGCTCTTAATTCTCTGTCCGAGGAGAGCTTTGCAGACTCACGGGCAAAATCGGAATATTTTCTCTCTATCTCATCTACAGGGACACCGCTTACAAGGTCTGTAAGTATGCGGTGTATAGAGGTATCGGGATAGCGTCTTATAGGCGAAGTGAAATGACAGTAATCCGCAAGAGATAATCCGAAATGTCCGAGCGGCTGTGAGGAATATCTTGCCTTTGACATTGTTCTTAGTACCTGAGTCGATATGAGCCTGGAATACTTTGTTTCCTTTGCCTTGCTTATAAGCTCGGCAAGGTCTGTCTGGTGAACACCTGATTTTAAGCGTCTTGTCTGAAAGCCGCATGCGGCAGCAAGCTCTGCAAGTGTTTCAAGCCTGTCTTCTTCAGGTGCTTCATGCACACGGTAAACAAACGGTATGCCTGCGCTTTTTGCATACAGCGCAGCGGCTCTGTTTGCAGATATCATAAACTGCTCGATAAGTTCTTCGGCTTCTCCGCGCTCTCTTTCGCTTACGCCCGTACAAACGCCGTTTTCATCAAGAACAAATCTCAGCTCACTGCTTTCTATTTCAAGCTCACCTCTTTGCTTTGCCTTTGCTTTCAATATATCTGCAAGTTCCTTTGCTGTGAATATCTCATCATAAACAGCTTTGTATTTTTCCTTTAACTCATCATCCGCCGTACCGTCAAGTATAGCGTTGACTTCCGAATATACTCCGCGAACTTTCGAGTCAATAACACTTTTTTCAAAGCGGTAATCTACAAGCTCTGCTTTTTCGTCAAGAGTCAGGATAGCCGAAAATGTCAGCTTTTTTGTTCCTGCATTCAGCGAACAGCAGCCATTTGATATCTCAACAGGCAGCATAGGGATAACTCTGTCGGCAAAGTATACGGATGTTCCTCTGTCCATAGCGCTTTCATCAAGCTTGCTTCCGGCTGTTACATAGTGTGAAACATCAGCTATGTGTACTCCTAACTCCCAGCCCTTTTCGAGCTTCTTTACTGATATAGCATCATCAAGGTCTTTTGCGTCAGCACCGTCTATAGTGAATATAGGCTCATCTCTGAGGTCAAGCCTTTTTGCGATTTCTTCATCTGTGATAGGTTCAGCTGCTTTTAAAGCAGCTTCGTGCTTGACAGGTACTGAAAATTTTGACGGAATGCCGTTTGCGTCGATTATTGCATCCGAGCATATTTTAGCGGAGTCTGCGCGTCCGTAGATATGGATGACTCTGGCTTTTATGAGCCTTTCTTTCTGATCATAGGATATTGCCGCCTTGACTTTATCTCCGTTTTTGCTTTTCAGCTCTCCGCCCTTTACTATCCTTACCCTGTATGCAAAATTATTGTCAGGCATAACATAGGCTTTTCCTGCCCTGCCTTTTTCGCGTTCCACAACACCGGTTATTATTCGTGAGCCTTTTACAAGTATTTTATCTACGGCAGCGGAAGGACCTCTTACTGTCATGCTTATATTTTTCAGCATGACAGTATCGCCCGGCATAGCTCCCTTTGAGTCAGCGGCATGTATATATATATCGTCTATTTCTTTACTCTCAGGCTCTGCAAATAAAAAGCTTTTATTATGTCTTACAATAACAGCGCGCAAATATCCCGCCTGATACGGCAGGGCTATTTTTTTGCGCTTTATTATAATTATCTCGCCCTCAGATTCAAGAAGTGATACAGCTCTGTTGAAATGCTCTGTTTCGAGTATTCCCGACTCGATAAGAAGCTCCATTCTTTCAACAGGCTCATCATGGTGTGAAAGTGTTTCGAGTATTATTTCTTTTTCGTCCTTCGTGATATTTCTCTCCTTTGGATAATTTTATTTTGTCATAAAAAGTATTCCGAGCGTACCCGGACCGCAGTGTGATGATATGGTACAGCTTGCGCGCTCTATATATATTTTTCTGAAAAAGCTCAGCTTTTCTATTTCCGCCTTTACTATATCCACATATTTATCTCCTATACCTGCATTTGTTATGAATATCCTGCTGTCAGATATATTTTCGTATTTGTCAAGCTGGTCATGAACGTAGTTTATAAGTACCTTTTCGAGCTTTCCTCTGTATTTTTTTCCGACCGTCATGGAGCCGTCTGTATTTTTTACCTCTATACATGGTTTTAGCTGTAAAAGATTTGCACCTAACATTGCAAGAGTTGAGCATCTGCCGCCTGCACGAAGATAATCAAGCTTGTCTATAATAAAGCTTGAATGACATTTCGGAACAAGTCTTTTAAGTTCATCGGATATTTCCTTTGCGGTATATCCCTGTGCGGCAAGAGATGCTGCTTCTACAACAAGATGACCGCTTCCCGATGAAAGATTGCAGGAATTTACAGGATAAAGCCCCTCAATTTTTTTTGAGGCTTCAACACAATTCTGATAAGATGAAGACAGTGATGAACCAAGACTTATATGCACTATCTCATATCCTTTTTCGAGATACGGTGTGAATATGTCGATATATTCCTGTGTGTTTATTGCCGAGGTTTTCGGAAGTGTTCCCGTTTTTGAAAAATTTTCATAGATATCGTCAGGCTTTATATCCACGCCATCGTCATAACTCTTATCATTAAGAATTATGTGCAGCGGAATGAGTAAAGCGCCGGTGCTTTCCAAAAGCTCTCCAGATATATCACACGTACTGTCTGCTGATATCAAAACCTTTGCCATTAAGAACACTCCTTATTTATATTATTATTCATATATTAAGCCTTTCAGCTTTGTCTTATCCTTCGTTTTATCTGACGTATATCCGTACCTACAAAATCAACCCTGTCAAGCATACCTATTATTCGTGAGATTATCCTTGAATTATAGTGAGACTGAAGCTCGGACAATGTAAGGTTTGTGCTTATTATTGTCGGTCTGGATGTTATCATTCTTGTATTTATTATATTATATAATGCCGACACAGAAAACTTTGTTACAAACTCTGTACCTAAATCGTCTATTATAAGAAGGTCACATTCTGTAACTATCTGCTCCGCGGTTCTTTCGGAATTTTTTATGTCGAAATGTTCATCCTCTATTTTTTTGAATATTGCCGGCGCTGAAACATAGACAACTCCGTATCCTTTATCTATGACTTCTTTGGCTATTGCAAGAGAAAGATGTGTTTTTCCAAGTCCGGGAGCGCCCTGAAAAAGAAGGCTGCCTGATGTTCCGTCAAAATTCTTTGCGTACTTTTTGCAAAAGCCCAACACATCGGTCATTCTCGTATAAGGGCTGTATTTTGCATTGGTGGGAACATCCTTGGAATAATAATCCAGTGAAAAGCTATCAAAGTCCGAAAGTGACAGCGGCGTCATTTTGTTCAGACTGTCATACGCTGTTTCACGCAGAAGCTTTTTCATACAGTCACACATTATACCATCTACATAGCCTGTATCACGGCATTTATCACATTTATACCAACGTTCAAGATAATTTTCGGAAAGCCCATAGCTTTTCAGTATATCCGACAATTCCTTTTGGAGTTCAAGATTTGAGCGTTTCAGCTTTAAAAGCTCCTCTTTTTTGTTCGCTCCTCCGAAAATAGCTTTTGCTGCGGAAACAGATGTATGCGCGATAAGCTTTTCTATCTCATTTGCTCTCGGACAGCGTTTGAAAAGACTGCTCCTGCGTATATCAAGCTGCTGCTCCGAGTCTATTCGCCTTAATTCCATAGTTTTTTCTGCTTCCTGATATATTTCTGCGGAATATCCCATTTTTACCACTTCCCGTCAATTATACTTGAACTTTCGTATTCGCTTATATCATATGTTCCTTCATAAGTTTCCAAAGGCTTCGGCTTTTTCTTGTCTTTCGGTATCTGTTCGAGCTTTTTAATGCCTGCGTTATTCCATCTGCACAGAATAGAATTTACATATTTTGGAATATATTTTCCTTTTGAATTTACACACCTTTCATATGCTTCGCGTATCATATCAGAGCTGAAGTTCCACTTATTTACCCATGCATCGGCAAATTCGCTTTCCATTTCAGTCGGAGAGTGTTCATCTGCGCCGATTATCTTCTGTACATATCTTGCCGCATTACGTCCGGAAGTAAGCTCCTTTATCTTTTTTTCAGCGGCTTCAAGTGTTGTTATATCATTATCTGCCCAGTTTATAGCTATTTTTTCTATGTATCTCATGTTGCATTTTCCGATACTCAGCGCATACTGCAAAAGCATTATTATTATCTCTACCGGCAGTCCGTCATATTCGTTTATGAGCAAAAGTGTAGCCTTGTCGCTGTTTGATGTCATTCGTCCGAATATATCGTCCGCCGAGCGCATAAGGAAAGCTATGCTTTCATCCGTCTTTATTCTTTCGTTGATATAATTTGTATCAGGGCGTTCCGGACGGCTCAAATGACGTTTTTTGTCAGTTTTTTCAGTTGCTGATACAGTATTTTCAGCTTCTGAGGTTTTATTCGATGATTCAGGTTCAGTCAAAGGCTGTTTTTGCTCTGTAAGGTCATTTTCCTTTACACTATTTTTTATCTCCGACGGTGATATAACATTATCGTTTATACATATTATTCCTGTCTGCATCCAATACTGCATACAGTCACGAACATCAGCCTCCTGCATAGAAAGCGCTGAGGAAATATCACTTACAGAAACGTTTTCTCCTGCATGTCTTAAAAACCACAGCAATACTTTAAGCTGTGCTGCGCCGGCAAGTTTAAGATGCTTATCTACGATAACGCTCGGAACTGCAAAAATGCTGTTCCATGCGCCAAGCTCCATTTTATATTCCATATTGATCCGTCCATTCCTCTCTTGTCAACGTATTATACCACATTCTGACTAATTTTTAAAGATGTTTATAACATTTTTTAAACAAAAACTTGAAAAAAAATTCTTTTTAAGACAAAACATACTGTAAAGTAAAAAAACTTTACAGTATGTTTTTGCATATTTCATACAAATCTTTTCCGTATTTCTGCCGCCTTATCAAGCAAAAGCTGTTTGTCGTTCTCAATATCACCGTCTATAACACGGTCAAGAAGATATTCAAGTATCATTCCTATTGTTCTTCCGTCCCTGACACCTGTATTTATAATATCCCTGCCGTTTACAGCAAGAGTTTTTAAATTGAATGCAGATTTCTTTTCAAGCTCTTGTTTGTATATGTTTTCAAGCTGCGCGATATATTCGAGTTTATATCCGTGCATTTCGGGATTTTGTGCAAGCGCATCCGCACGTTTTATATCCATCAATAAAGGATAATTTTCTTTGCCTGTTTCATACATCAGTCTGCGCACATTCTTTTCATCCGCCTTTGGTCTGAGATCGTGCAGCTTTATGAGCAGGCGGACTGTCGCTATTGTGTTGTTATCCGTCTTTAAGCGCTTCAATATATCATCAGCCATTCTGTCGCTTACTTCGGGATGCCCGTGAAAATGCCCTTTTCCCCCACTGTCAACTGTAAAGGCTTTAGGCTTGCCAATATCATGAAAAAACGCTGTAAGCCGCAATATACGTTCGTTTTTCACGCAAGCTACCGACTTTACAGTGTGCTGCCATACATCATAGACATGATGCGGATTATGCTGTTCAAATCCGAACATAGGCTTTATCTCAGGTATGAATACTGCTATAACATCCTTGTAATTCATCAAGACATCTTCAACATTTTTACCCATGAGTATCTTTGTAAATTCAGACATTATTCTTTCCGCAGAGATATTTTTCAAAAGCTCTGCATTTTTATGTATGCTTGCCGAGGTTTTTTCTTCTATGGAAAAGCCTAATTGTGAAGAAAATCTCAATGCCCTGAGTATGCGAAGTGCATCCTCTCCGAATCTTTTATCCGGATCACCTACACAGCGTATTATGCTGTTATTTATGTCATCTCTGCCGCCGAAAATATCGATAAGCCCCTCACTGTAATTATAAGCAAGGGAATTCATTGTAAAGTCACGTCTTGAAAGATCCTCTTTAAGCTCACGGACAAATGTTACATTTTCGGGATGACGGTTGTCAAGATATTGTCCATCGGTACGAAATGTAGTTATCTCGTAGTTCTCGCCGTCTATATGTACGGTAACGGTTCCGTGTTTCAATCCGTTTTCTATTATGTTTCTTTCTCCGAGTACTTCAAGAACTTCCTCCGGCAGCGCTGATGTACATATATCCCAGTCATACGGTATTTTCCCCATTATGCTGTCACGTATGCATCCGCCGACTGCATACGCATCATATCCGCATGTTCTCAGCTTGTCGATTATCCCCTTAGCATTTTCAGGCATTTTTATAAGCTTTTCCATTCTGACACACCTTTGAAAAACAAAGCACCCTCAATGTACGACATTGAAGATGCTCGTAAAAAAAAATATATTAATAAGAATCTGTTGTTACAGTATCATTCAGCTGCAGTACTTGATTCAGCCTTGCTTGCTTCTGCGCTTGACTCAGCCTTGCTTGCTTCTGTACTTGACTCAGCCTTGCTTGCTTCTGTACTTGATTCGGCCTTGCTCTCTTCTGTACTTGATTCGGCCTTGCTCTCTTCTGTACTTGATTCGGCCTTGCTCTCTTCTGTACTTGCTTCTACAGATGTTTCAACAGATGAGTTTGAAGAAATGCTTGTCTTTGAATTATCACTCTTAGGCTTTACAAAGAATGAAATAGCATTAAGTCCGATTATGAGCAGGAAGAAGAATATAGCACAAAACTTTGTTATTTTTGCGAACATTGCATCTGCTGTTTTAGCTTTTCCGCGTTTCATAAAAGAGTCTGCGCCGCCTGTTATCGTTCCAAGACCGGCATCATGACCTTCCTGAAGTATGATGACGATTATCATTACTATCGACATCAAAAGAACTAAAACACCAATTATGATTTCCCAGATTCCCATATTTTAATATCCTCCTAAAAAGTAACTGATTGTTTAACAACACTTATTTATAATAGCACATTGTCCGGATAAAATCAAGTGATTTATCCGATTTTTTTAAAATTAATGTTTTCTGTATTTTTATCAGAATGATATCTGTTCTCCGCTTTCATCAGAACGAGGCAGCTGCCCCTGTGACGGAAGTGTTTTAGCGCGGTAGCGTTCGGGGTCGGAAAGCATTCCGTCCTCATATATTTCTGCCGATATTATCCTGTGTCCTTTTTTGAGCTTCATAAGTGCAACGCCCTGCGCCGACCTTGTATTCTTAGCCATAAGCTCCGAAGATCTGAAGATCAGTCTTCTTCCTGATGACGCTCTGACAAATATATCACTGTCATCATTTTCAACATACAGTATAGCAGCAAGCTTTTCCTTATCAGAATATGCACCCGTCAGCTTTTTTCTGTTTGTCTTTGTAGCATAGGCTTCGAGAGATATTTTTGCACATTTTCCGCTCTCAAAGAAGAAGAATATACTTCCCTTGTAATCCTTTGTAGGTATCATGTATATTGCGTTTTCATCTTCATCGAATCCAAGCTTTGACGGGATGTATTCTCCCAGCACACTTGTCTTTGTATCGGCAAAAAGCGGAGCTTTTGTTTTGTATGCCTGATGCTTGTCCGAAAAGAATATAAGGTCGGTATTGTTTGTGGTTTCAAAGCGCTGTAATATCTCATCGCCCTCTTTGAGCTTATGTTCACCGCTCATTCTTAGTGAAAGAGGTGTTATCTTTTTGAAATAGCCTTCTTTAGTGAAGAAAAGATTTACCGCATAATCGGGTACATCTTCCTCGATGTCATCCTCAACTATATCATCAGCATATATTATCATACTGCGTCTTGGCTGTGAGTATTTCTTTATGATATTTTCAAGCTCACGGATTATGATATTCTTTATCTTTGTTTTGCTTGCAAGTATAGCTTCAAGCTCTGCTATGTCCTTTTCGAGCTGTGATATATCATTTGTCTGTTTAAGTATATATTCACGGTTCAGATGGCGCAGTTTTATTTCAGCTACATATTCAGCCTGTATTTCGTCTATATCAAATCCGCTCATAAGGTTTGGGACTACCATGTTTTCTTCTTCTGTGCCGCGTATTATCTTTATAGCCTTGTCGATATCCAAAAGTATCTTTTCAAGACCCTGCAGAAGATGGAGTCTGTCCTGTTTTTTGTGCAGGTCAAAATATGTGCGTCTCTTGACGCATTCTATACGGAAAGCCGACCACTCATTCAGAAGCTCCCGCACACCCAAAACTCTTGGTGTTCCTGCGATAAGTACATTGAAGTTGCAGGAAAAGCTGTCTTCAAGCGGAGTCATTTTATAAAGCTTCTGCATAAGCTTATCAGGGTCGGTGCTTCGCTTTAAGTCTATGGTTATTTTCAGACCGTCTATACCTGTTTCGTCACGGATATCGGATATTTCCTTTATCTTGTTTTGTTTTACAAGCTCTATTATCTTTTCAATAACAGCTTCCGATGTCGTTGTTTGAGGTATGCTGAGTATATCTATGCAGTTTGCATATTTGTCATAGGTATATCTTCCTCTGAGCTTTATGCTGCCCTTGCCTGTTCTGTATATGTTTTCTATTACCTGCTTGTCATATATTATCTGTGCGCCGCCTGTAAAATCAGGCGCGATAAGCGTTGAGGTTATATCATGTTCAGGGTCTTTTAAAAGGCATATGGTTGTGCGGCAGACTTCCTCTAAATTAAACGAGCATATCGAGCTTGCCATTCCTACGGCTATACCTGTATTTGCGTTTACAAGCACTGACGGGAATGCGGCAGGAAGAAGTGTAGGCTCTTTCAGCGTATTATCATAGTTGTCAACAAAATCTACAGTGTCCTTGTCTATGTCGTTGAAAAGCTCATTGCATATCGGGTCAAGCTTTGCCTCGGTATATCTTGATGCTGCCCATGCCATATCACGGCTGTAGAACTTTCCGAAATTTCCCTTTGAGTCAACAAACGGATGAAGAAGTGCTTCATAGCCTCTGCTCAGTCTTACCATAGTGTCATATATCGCTGCATCTCCGTGAGGATTGAGCTTCATTGTCTGACCAACGATATTTGCGGATTTTGTTCTCGCCGCGCCCAAAAGTCCCATTTTGTACATTGTATAAAGGAGCTTTCTGTGCGAAGGCTTGAAGCCGTCGATTTCGGGGATTGCACGACTCATTATTATGCTCATTGCATAAGGCATGAAATTTTCCTGTAAGGTAGAGGCTATTTTTTCCTCTACCACCTCCCCTGCGCCTGCTATATAACCTTTGAGCTTAGGTTCAGCGGCACTTTCCTTCGTTTTCTTTTTTCTTGCCATATAAAAAATACCTCTTTGTCAAGTATAATTCTTTCTTCTCATTTGTACATGCGGAATACCGTCCTCAAGAAATTCATCAGACGTTACCTCAAAGCCCTCTTTTGCGTAATAGCCTATTGCGTATGTCTGGGCTTCAAGATATATCTCATCTGCGTGGAATACGTCAATAGCATGGATAACGCCTGCATGGAGTATTTTCCTGCCGAGTCCTGCATTTCTCACAGTGGTTATAACTCTGCCTATCTGGGCAGTATTCGGCTCGTCCTCTTTCATAAATACCCTCAGACATGCAGCTATGCCGCCGTCATCGCGCATTATGAAAATATGGTCGCTGTATATATCCTTGCCGTCAATATCAAGATACGGACAATTCTGCTCGATTATAAACACCTCACATCTTGCTTTGAGTATCTCATAAAGCTCTATGTTTGTAAGGTCGTCAAAATGCCTGCAAATTATATCATATTTTTCCATACAGTTCTCCGTATCAGCTTATATCAGCGTCATCAATGTATTTATATCCGTTTTCTATTATATAGTCACGTCTTACTGCTAAGTTGTCGCCAAGGAGAATGTCAAACATTTCCGCAGTCTTTGCCGCGTCATCGGGCATTACCTTTATCAGCCTTCTTGTTGACGGGTTCATAGTTGTAAGGCTCATCATATCAGGCTCATTTTCACCAAGTCCTTTTGAGCGCTGTATAGTAAATTTCTTAGAGCCTATCTCCTTTATGAACTGCTCCTTTTCAGCCTCGGTATAAGCAAAATAGACCTTATCCTTTGTATTTATCTCATACAGCGGCGATTCTGCTATAAATACCTTGCCTTCTTTTATCAGTGTAGGCGCAAGACGGTATATCATAGTGAGAAGAAGTGTTCTTATATGGAAGCCGTCAACATCGGCATCTGTACAGAATATTATCTTGTTCCAGCGCAGAAGCTCCATATCGAATGTTGCAAGCTCCTTGTTTGCCTTTGACTTTACTTCAACTCCGCATCCGAGGACTTTCAGAAGATCGGTTATTATCTCACTTTTGAATATCTTGTCATAATCGGCTTTAAGGCAGTTGAGTATTTTTCCTCTTATAGGTATTATAGCCTGAAAATCAGGATTTCTTGCCTGTTTACATGCGCCCAAAGCCGAGTCGCCCTCAACTATGAAGAGTTCTCTTTCGGCCTTGTTTTTACTGCGGCAGTCAACAAATTTTGCTACCCTGCCTGTCATGTCCATATTGCCTGCAAGTGTCTTTTTGATGTTCAGACGTGTTTTTTCGGCGCTTTCACGGCTGCGCTTGTTTATAAGCACCTGTGCGGATATTCTTTCCGCATCAAGCTTGTTTTCGATGAAATATACTTCAAGCTGATGGCGCATATATTCAGTCATAGCATCCTGTATGCCCTTGTTGGTTATGGCCTTTTTTGTCTGGTTCTCATACGAGGTCACGCTTGAAAACGAGGATATGACAATAACAAGACAGTCCTTTACATCATCAAAGTTTATTTTGCTTTCGTTTTTGTTATACTTGCCGTTCTGTTTAAGATAGCTGTCTATAGAATATACAAAAGCATTTTTTACAGCTCTTTCCGGTGCGCCGCCGTATTCGAGCCAGCTTGAATTGTGGTAATATTCAGATGTGCTGACTTTATTCGAGAATGCAAGTGCTATATTTATTTTTGTCTTGTATTCAGGCTTGTCGTCACGGTCGCTGACCATGCGTTCTGTCTGCCAGAGCTGTATCTGTGATATAGCGTCCTCGCCCACAAGCTCCTTTACATGGTCGGCAATGCCGTTTTCATACCTGAATTCCATAGTTTCAAGCTTTCCGTTTTTCTCTGTACGGAATATAAAGTTTATTCCTGCATTTACGACTGCCTGACGCTTTATCGTATCAATGAAATACTCATCTGATATGTTTATATCCGTGAACACTTCAAGGTCGGGTTTCCAGCGTATTTTTGTACCCGTTTTTTTGCCTGTGTACTGCTCACGTTTAAGTCCGCCGACATTCTCACCCTTTTCAAAATGAAGTGTAAAGCGTGTGCCGTCACGGCGTATGTCAACATCCATATATTCCGAGGAATACTGTGTTGAGCAAAGTCCGAGTCCGTTAAGTCCGAGTGAGAATTCATAGTTTTCAGCTTCACTGTTATTGTATTTGCCGCCTGCATACAGCTCGCAGAATACAAGCTCCCAGTTATAGCGTTCTTCGTTTTTATTATAGTCAACAGGGATACCTCGTCCGAAATCCTCTATTTCTATAGAATGGTCTTCATATTTAGTTACGACTATTTCCTTGCCGTAGCCCTCTCTTGCCTCGTCTATAGAGTTTGAAAGTATCTCAAATACCGAATGCTGACAGCCCTCTATACCGTCAGAGCCGAATATTACGGCAGGTCTTTTTCGTACCCTGTCAGCTCCTTTGAGTGAGGTTATGCTTTCATTTCCGTAACTCTGAGGCTGAGTTTGTTTTTTTGCCAATTCCTTGTCCCTCTTCCCTTTCCTTTTTTAAGCATTATTTATTATGCTCTGCCCGTCTTATAACGGACTTGAAATATCCCAGTATCCATTCTTCAAAGCTTATCCCGAGAAAATTTGGTCTGCCGAGATCTCCTGTCATCTCAATGACTTCTCCGCTCATATCGCCGTCACATATCAGCAATATTCCGCAGTTGTCTATCGAGGAATTTATATGTATAACGCCATTGTATATCTCATGACGTTTTTTGACGTATTCTTCATAATTTCCTTTTGTCCTGAGACTGTGAAGCTCATTGCAAAGGTCATTCCACTGCATGTCTGTAAGCTCTGAGTTTATTATAACAGGCTTATCGTCAATCTTATAGGGCATCGTGAAATAATCGGGCTGTTCTATAGCTTCCGAAAGATGGATATTGCTGCCCGAATGAACATAATAGTTATGAAATTCAAGCATGTCCAGCGGAAACAGTCCGTTGTCGGGACCCGCGCCGCCGTTTCCTACCTGAGTGAGAAATTCTCTGTATGCCTTTGGCAGACGTATATTATGCCTATACTCAAAATCATTTATAACAGAGCTTAATACTACAGGGGCAAATTCATATTTGTGTACCTGTGAGCCGTGAACGCTGAATTCATAGTCAAGCTCCTTTGCAGTTGATGCAAGTCTTAGAAGCTCAACTGCAAATTCAGACACAGGCGGCAGGTCTGTTTCTATTATATGCCTTATAGTTTCAAGACCTGTTATGCTGAACGACTCGTCAGATTTTATAAATTCAAGTCCTGTCACCTCAGTGATTTTGTATCAAAGGACTTCATCAACCTATCGGCAAAACCTTGATTTGTATCAGCAATATTCTTCAAGGGCAGTTGTAAATTACAGTATCGATACAATTCGGTACTGTTTTTTATTACAATATATTTGCTATGAGTGAGATTATTGATATCAAATCCAAAATCAAAAATATAAATGCGGTAATTGGCTGTAAGATTGGATGCCGATATTGCTATGCAAAAGCGGTGGCTAAGCGCTTCCATTTAACAGATGACTTTTCTAAACCAGTCGCGGATTTACATAAGCTAGAAAGAATTAAAAAACCAGGAATATATTTCCTTACAGGCATGTCGGATCCATATATTTGGGAAAAAGAATGGCTAGATAAGTCTTTTGATCTTCTTAAACAAAATCCTAGAACTGTTGGAATATATCTAACGAAAGCACCAAATAAAATGAATTTGGATAATGTCCCTGATAATGCTTGGATGGGTGTCACTGTTACATGCAAAAACGATTTATGGAGAATCAAATCCTTAAAAGAAAACATTAAATGTAAGAATTACCATATTACTTTTGAACCTTTATTTGAGGATTTAGGAGATATCGATTTAAGCGGGATTAGATGGATAGTCATCGGCACTGAAACCGGTAACTGCAAAGGGAAAATCGACACTAAAAAGCAGTGGGTAAATGACCTTGTTAAAGTGGCGAGAAGATATGGATGCAAGATTTTCTATAAAGAAGAATTGGCTAGGAAAATCATGATAGGAGAAACTATTATTCAAGAACTTACCTGTGAAATGGAGGACGCTTTAAAATGAAAAAACATTTTGGCGGGACTTTAATCTCACAAGTCAAACAACTGCAAGATCGAGCATTCAATAAAATTCTTAAAGAAGAAGGTATTTACGAATTCAATGGCCAACAGGGAAGAATTCTTTTTGCTTTGTGGAAAAATGAAAAGCTTTCACTCATTGAACTATCCAGAAAAACATCATTAGCAAAAACCACTTTAAGCGCAATGGTGGAGAGAATGAAAAATGAAGGTCTTCTAATCGTAGAAGGTTCTAAAGAAGACAAAAGAAGTTTAGTCATTTATTTAAGTGACAAGACTCTGTCTTTGGAAGGAAAAATAAATAGAGCCACCAAAAAAATTAGCGATATTTTTTATAAAGATTTCAGTGAAGAAGAGGCTAATGAATTGGATCGATTATTAGGCAAAGTGAAGGAGAATCTCATCGATGAATAAAGAAGTTGTTATCAAACAAATAGACGTTAAAGATATCATGACCAAATCCAATTCACCTATAGGTGGATATTGTGTTAATCCCTATGTGGGGTGCACGCATGGTTGCAAGTATTGCTATGCTTCATTTATGAAAAGATTCACTGGCCATACCGAAGAATGGGGATCGTTTTTAGACGTAAAAAATTGGCCCGCAATTACAGATTTAGCGAAATATAAAGGCCAACATATCATAATCGGGACGGTGACAGATGGTTATCTACCTCAAGAAGCGGAATATAAAAATACGAGGAAATTATTAGAACAACTCGTCGGAGTAGACGCAGAATTATTAATCTGCACAAAGTCCGATTTAGTGGTGAGAGATTTAGATTTGTTAAAGAAATTTAGAAAAGTTACAGTTTCTTGGTCCATCAACACTTTAGATGAAGGCTTTAAATGCGATATGGATGATTCGGTTTCTATTGAAAGAAAAATCCAAGCGATGAAACAAGTCTATGATGCTGGTATTAGAACCGTGTGTTTTATTTCCCCTGTTTTTCCTGGCATCACTGATTTCAAAAAGATTTTTGCTTTAGTTAAAGATCAATGCGATTTAATTTGGTTAGAAAACCTTAATTTAAGAGGTGGTTTTAAAGGGAAAATCATGGATTACATTAAAGAAAAATATCCTGATTTACACCCTTTATATGAACAAATCTACAACAAAAAAGATAGAAGCTATTTTGAACATTTGGAAAAAGAAGCTGAAAAATTAGCAAAAGAAAATAATTGCCCGTTCGTAGATAATGAAACGCCATATGGCAGAGCAAAACCAGGGCATCCAGTGATAGTAGATTATTTTTATCACGAAGAAGTTAGAGGCTCAAACAATACAGGTGTGAGAAAGAAGAAATAACTCGTCCCATTTTGTGCCTGCTGTCCCGCTTTTTTGGCAAAATACGATTTTGTATCAATTCTTTCGCTTATTACAAAAGGTACTGGTGACTGGAAAGATCCATCAGGCGTACCAATTGGAAAGAAAACAATATAATAGGGGTGTCGGTTTTGGAAAGCCTCTGTCGGTTTTTCAAGAAAGGGTGTCGGATTGTATCATTTCTGGCTACCGCAACCAATCGTTAACTACAGTATCGATACAAATCGGTACTGTTTTTTGTTATATTGTTCGTGAGGTGATTATATGTTAGAGAAAGTCAGAAATTATCAACTAAAACATAAGAATCTAAAACTAATTCCT
>ONVG01000010.1 GCA_900321195.1 uncultured Eubacteriales bacterium | reverse complement strand
TGAAACAAAGGAAACTGTTGATATCTATGCACGTTCAACAGGTGTAAACGGTATGAGAGGCATGGTAGTTGACCTCGACAGCACAGACCCGGCAGGCTGGGAAACAGACAAGCGCGTTGAATGTCCGAATCAGACCGACGCTGTTATCTGGGAGCTTCATGTGCGAGACTTCTCATCCTCGTCAGACTCAGGCATGAAAAACAAGGGAAAATATCTCGCTTTTACCGAAACAGGTACTACTGTAAACGGTGACGGCATTCACAAGACAGGTATCGACTATCTTGAAGACCTCGGTGTAACGCATGTACACCTCCTCCCTGTTTACGACTATGCGAGCGTTGACGAAACAGCTCTTTCAACAGACCAGTTCAACTGGGGCTATGACCCGATGAACTACAACACTCCCGAAGGCTCTTATTCAACAGACCCTTATAACGGAAGTGTCCGTGTAAAAGAGTTCAAGCAGATGGTGCAGGCACTGCACAACAAGGGTATCGGCGTTGTAATGGACGTTGTTTACAACCACACCAATTACGGCGGTTCGGGCAAAAACGACTGGTTCGATTTCACCGTTCCCGGATATTACTACCGTCAGAATTCCAAGGGCGGATTTTCAAACGGCTCAGGCTGCGGAAACGAAACAGCCAGCGACCGCGCAATGTATCAGAAATTCATGGTAGACTCCCTGAAATACTGGGCAACAGAATATCATCTCGACGGCTTCCGCTTCGACCTCATGGGAATACATGATGTCGATACAATGAACCTTATAAGAGCCGAGCTTGATAAGATAGACCCCGACATACTTATATACGGCGAGCCATGGACAGCAGAAGCATCACCCTGCCCCAAGCCTACAGCCGTACAGGGAAACATGAAGCTCGTTTCCGAAGAAGTTGCAGCATTCAACGACAAAGTACGTGACGCAATAAAAGGAAGCTGCTTCAACGCCGCAGATCCCGGATTTATACAGGGCGCAGGCTTTGAGGAAGCGCTCAAGGGCGGCATCCAGGCAAGCTCAACAACTATGTCAGGCGACAGCAAATGGTCAAAGCAGCCGTCGCAGACAGTCACATACACCTCAGCGCACGATAACTATACACTCTATGACAAGCTTGTAAAATCCTGCAAGGGCGGCTCAGGCTACGGAAACAGATATGATGATCTTGTAGCTATGAACAAGCTTGCAGGCGGTATAATCCTCACATCACAGGGCATATCGTTCTTCCAGGCCGGCGAAGAATTTGCAAGAAGCAAATACGGTGATGAANNNTGAAAACAGCTATAAATCACCAACTTCCGTAAACCAGCTCAAATGGCAGAATACAATAACCTATTCCGATATAGTTTCATACTATAAAGGTCTTATCGAGATAAGAAAGGCATATTCTCCTTTCCGTGACCCCGGACAGACGAGCAACGGAACTATCTACTTTGCATGGGGCACTAACTGCCCGAAAAATGTTGTCGCATACACAATGTACAACAAGCTCAACCCGTCTACAGAATGGAACTATGTTGCAGTTATCCATAATGCAAACGCAAGCTCCGCGACTGTAACTCTTCAGACATACGATACACAGACTCTCCCGTCACAGTGGGTAATTATCGCAGACGGAACTGCCGCAGGCACAAAGTCACTCGACATAACAGGCAGCACAGTTACAGTTCCGGGAAGATCGACCGTAGTACTTGTAGACAAAACAAGCTTTGACAAAACTGATATATCATCAGGCTGCAAGGTAACGGTTGACCACGTTATAAAGTCAACAGGACAGCTCTACAAATCAGAAACACTCAAGGGCAAGGAAGGCGCATCATACTCAACATCACCTCTTGCCGAGCTTACAAATCAGGGCTATGATGTAGTATCAGTTTCCGGAAGCAAAACAGGCACATTCACAAAGTCTGAAACAAAGGTAACATATTACTATAATATAGACCAGACAAAATACGGTACTGTAACGGTAAAATATGTTGATTCCGAAACAGGCGCATCAATAGCAGATGATACCGTAAGCACAGGTCTTATCGGCACATCCTACAGATTTGAACCAAAGAGCGTAAAAGGATATGCACCACCCGATGAAATAAAGACAGGCGAATATACTTCATCTCCACAGACAATAACATTCAAGTATGTCAAGTCAGAGGAAGAAACAGGACTTAAAATACATTACTACAATTCATCCTCATGGCCGCAGGTATGCATGTATGTTTATTCAGGCTCAGGCACAACAGCAACACAGCATGCAGGCGCATGGCCGGGAAAACCAATGACAAGCGACGGTAACGGCTGGTTCAGCGGAGAGATAGATTCAGTTGACAGCGCACTGTTCATTGCAAACAATAATAACAACGGCGCACAAGACCCGACAGGAACAGGCTCAACGGGATATTCCGTAAGCGGCGAATGCTGGGTAAAGGGCGAAAAGGTATATCCGACAGGCAAGGTAAAAGTCACCTACACATCCACCGACGGAAAAGTACTTGCAAGTGAAACTCTCAAAGGCATGGCTGACGGCACAAACACTTACACAACAACTGCAAAGACATTTACAGGCTATGAGCTTACAACTTCACCTGCAAATGCAACAGGCAAATACACAGCAGCGGACATAACCGTAAACTATGTATACAAGAGCAAATACACTCCCACCGTGCTTGCAAACAACTCAAGCGTAAGCAGCAGCTCCGTAAATGAGGGCGATACCGTCACCGTAAAATGTGCAGCATCGGGCGGAGATGCACCATATACCTATGAGATAAAGTACAAGCTCGGCTCAGGCTCATACAAAACAGCTCAGAGCTACAGCTCAGCAGCCTCAAAGACTATCTCTCTTGATACGGCAGGAACTTACACGATAGCTGTTACCGCAAAGGACAGCAGCGGCGAAACAAAAGAAAAGACCTTCACAGTTAATGTGACCGGAGACAGTTCGCTTGCCAACACATCAAAGATATCTTCAACATCGATAGTCTTAGGCAATACAGTTACGGTAACATGCTCGTCAACAGGCGGCACAGGCACAAAGAAATACAGAGTTGCATATAAGCGTTCAAGCAGCGATACATGGACTACCGCACAGGACTATGCAACAACTGCGACTGTAAAAATAACACCTAAGCATGCCGATACCTATACGATAGCCGTAAAGGTCAAGGACGGCAGCGGTACTGTTAAGAGAAAAGATCTCAAGCTCACAGTCAAGCCCGGCGAGCTTACAAACACCTCAAAGGTAAGCGCAGAAGAAATAACTCTCGGAAACACAGTTACCGTTACATGCTCATCAACAGGCGGCTCAGGCACAAAGAAGTACAGAGTTGCCTACAAGCGCGCATCGTCAAGCTCATGGACAGTTGCGCAGGATTTTTCTTCAACAACAAGCGTGAAGATAACTCCTAAGCATGCCGAGAACTATACGATAGCCGTAAAGGTCAAGGACGGAAACGGTACTATCAAGAGAAAGGATATTATTGTCAATGTAAAGAGTGCAGGATTTACAAATACCTCCACTATAAATACAACATCAATAACAGTCAACTCGACAGTTACAGTAACATGCTCGTCAACAGGCGGCACAGGCACAAAGAAATACAGAGTTGCCTACAAGCGTTCCACCAGTGAAACATGGTACACAGCTCAGGACTATTCTACAACAACTACCGTAAAGATAACGCCTAAGCATGTCGATACATATACGATACGTGTAAAGGTCAAAGACGGCAGCAGTACTATCAAGAGCAAGGATCTCAGACTCAAGGTAACATCGGCAGGATTTACAAACACTTCAAAGGTAAGCGAAACATCAATAATCAAAGGAAGCACAGTAAAAGTCACCTGTTCATCAACAGGCGGCTCGGGAACAATAAAATATGCCGTATGGTACAAGAGATCAACAGTAGACGAATGGACAAACGGTCAGAATTACTCAACAAACAAGACCCTTTCCATCAAGCCTGGCCATACAGGAACCTATACTATACGTGTAAAAGCAAAGGACGGCAGCGGAAAGGTAGTAAACAAGGACATGACAGTAAAAGTCAAAAGCGCCTGAACCTCAGAGCTTACCCATATAAACGGGCATAACGAAGCTCGGCAAACTCCCCAAAAAGAGTTTGCCGAGCTTTTGTTTTTATGATAATCAATTTCTTATTTTCAATTACTGAGCGTTAACTCAAACAAGCACCAGCATGGCATTAACACACACATCTGCTCTTCAAGCTGACTTCTGACATATTCCGTCATTGTCCTTGTGCATTCAAAGGTTATCTTCATTTCGGAAATATCAAAGGTAAATGTCCCGTCAACACCGAAGGCGTTACATATTTTCTGCATTCCCTGAGTTGTGTTATCCTTCTGACACACAGACAGCGCTGCCGTAAGTCTGTCACGCTTCTCCTGAAGCGTTGAGTTGAATCTTACCCTGTGAAAAAGCGCTTCTCTGAGAGTAATGCCATAGCTTTCGGCTGTGCTTACAAAGCATTCACGCAAAAGCTCCTCAGCTTCTCCGAAAAACATGTCAAGTCCTTCGGCATAAGCCATAAGCTCGGCATAGACTACACTTCCCTGCTCTGCCGAGTACAGTCCGGTATCCGAAAGTATACGGCTCATTCTATCAAATTCCGACATTTTATCCTCCCTGCATCTCGGTAACGGAAAGCGTACCTAATTTTCCCATTTCGGCATTTGCCACAGCGGTATCGCTCATATTGCCAAACGAATAGTTCTCAACTCCGCTGACTTCAAGTATAGCCTTTCCGAGCGCCGAAATAAGAACATCCTCGCCGACAGAAAGCTCCGAAAAAAATCTTCTTATCCTGTCCCTTACGTTATCCGCGATACCCGAAAAAGAATAGCCGCTGCCTGCTTTTATGCTGACACTTACATCTGTATTTTTAAGACCGCAGTTCTGAACGAGCATGTTTATACCGATAGGCTTTGCACTCTGCAATAAAGATGAAGCCTGCGAAAATGCGCCTGAATCCGGTATAGCTCCGCGTCCTCCAAGAACGACAATGACACGTCCGGGATCATTTGCGATACTGTAAGCCTTAGCGGACTGAATACCGTCAACGCCGCATGCAAGACCTTCAAAATATGCGGCGTTCACACCGTCGGGACTTAATCTGCAGCTCTCAAATATCCTCTTTCTGAGTGACTCGTCATCTTCATCATCGGTACCGCCGGTAAATGACGTTGAATTGCTTATGCTCAGACCGACAGAAAAATATGTAACTATAGTCTTTACCTTGCCGATACCGGTATTGTATATCGTGCCGCTTTTTTCTGCCTCGCATTCAGCCATAAGAACAGTACTTCCCCGTCTTATCGTATATTCCTGACTTGTTATATAGTTGAGAGAGCCTTCATCATTAGTGCATATAGTTCCTGCCGGCACGATAACATCAAATTCCACAGGCATATCGAGAATAAATGCTATCGTTCCCTTTGCCTTTGCTCCTCTTTGCCTTTCAAGTCCTCTCTGAGCTGCATGAAGATCAAGCATTTCGCCGGACGCTGTATTAGGGAACATCTGCTTTTTTATCCATGCAAGCTCGGTATTAAGAGAAAAAAGCTCTCCGGCAAGCAGATGCAGCCTTATGCCTATATCGCTTGCACTGTCGGGTTCAAAACCCGACAGCTCTGTAAACTTATCGCTCATCCTTTCAAGCAGCTCATCATATGTAATATTCATTGTTCCACACTCCTTCTGACATTTATATCATAAACATTCCCCTCATATTCAATGCTTACACAAAGCATATTGTCTGATACATCAACTCCTGTTACCTCGGCTTCGGGGATCCTGCAAAGCGCCTTTCTTGCAAGCGCCGATATCTCACCGGCATCACTCAGTGAGGCGCGGTAAAGCTCGCTTCCAAGCTCCCTGTCATAGATAAATCCGCCAAGTCTTGCGGAAAGCATTATATACAGTCTTTGCCTTATCTCCTCCTTATCGGACAGCAGAGAAATATTCCCGCTATCATCAACAAGTATATCGCCGTTAATACTTAAAGCCGTATCCGTAAGCTACACCTCCAGTCTTTGTCCGTTTACATAAATATCGCCGTTGAGATATATCTTGCCGTCATTCGTAATGTGGATGAACGTGTCAAGATCCGAATGTATCACGACCTCACCCGGCTCGATATTGTAGTAGTTGTTTTTCTGCTTTACTCCTATGCACATTCTTTCGCTGTCACCGCTGATTATAACAGCGTCATCATTAAGGTCGGGGATATATTCAAATCCCCAGGGAGAAACTATAGAAAACTGTCCCTTTCCGTTTACGGCAGCGGCTGATATCCTTCTGTCAGCGCTGTTCTGTATTCTTCCGGCGGTACATGATTTTGCTTTCTGTCTGTTTCTGACAAGCTTTCCTGAAATTTTCAAAGCGCATCGCTCCTTTCAATTCTCAGCTGCGGAATGAGCATATATAACAGTATGCTCACCGTCCGAACCGAGCATATAATTTATCTCACTTACGATATATTTTTTCCTGTCCTTTTCGAGCGTCAGCACTGTACCGACATCACATATTATACAGCCGCAGCAGTCAGCCGTTATCTGCTCATACTGCTGCTCAGACCTTTCCATAAGCCTTTTAGCGGATAATACGGTCCTGCTTTTGCCGTCAATGGAGTTTATATATCTTTTTCGTTTCACACCTGCTTTTTCCGCAAGTCTGCTTACCAAAGGCATAGAATAAACTCCGCCCGTGTGAGTCCTTGCGACAGCATGTGATATCAGTGCGCTGTTTTTCAGACTGTGCTTCAAGGATATTATCCTGTCACGGGATATTCTTATTTCCTGCTTTGCTCCGCCGGATATATCTATAGCACCGTCTTTTGTTATCCGAGGATATGTACCGACAAACGATTCACAGAAGCTTTTAAGCACACTCCATTCGCTCATGCCCTTGCTTATAGTAATCTCACCGTTGAAAGCCTTGTTTGTACCTATGAATTTCTCAAAGCCGAGCGGCGCGAAATGTCTTTTCATAAGAAGCGGCATGGACGGCATACAGTAAGTCTGCGGCATAGCCTCATTGTCAAGAAGAATGCATTCAAGACTTCTTGCCGAAACAGTAAGGAGCACACCGTTTTTCGTACATTCATCTGTCTGAGAATCAACAAGGCCGGTGAATATCTTTTCCCTGCCGTCATAAACATCTATCGAATGAAGTACAGGTATCCTGCCCTTAACGGCAAAAACTGCCGTAAGCCTGTCAGCAGGCGCGTTTTCGGATGAAATAAAGCTGACCTTTAGCGGCTTTTTAAGCTCCTTTGATCTTCCGTCAGCATCAGTAAGAGAATATGTCAGCAAAGTATTATCCTCCTTCCTGCCGGTATCATATCATCAGGACGCTTTACATCAGGATTAAGCTCAATAAGAGTTTCTATATCCGTACCGCTTATATAAGAATAGTTCCAAAGGGAATGTCTGCCGTCGGATATCATTCCGGATGCTTCCTTTATACTCTTTTTTTCACGGCTCTCAATGAATGTAAAGCTGTACTTTATCACTCCTTCAATATCACGCCCGATAAGCTCCAGTTCAGAAAAATAAGCATAAACAGGCTTTTGTGAGGGTACATAAAGCATACCCTCACCCTTTTCATGCATTTCCCTGAGCCTGCGGAAATCATTCTCCGCACTGCTGCCGAAAAATTCGCCTTCTCCCTTTATTATCCTGCTGTTAAGTCCCATATCCGAAACAACATCATCGGAAAAAGGTATCTTTCTGTCCGAAACAGACCTCTTGTGGCTTATCCTTATGATGTACGGGTTAACGGGAAAGATAAAATCCCTGAAACTCATCCTGCCCTTACAGTTCATTTACTTCATCCTCCATATCAAGTATCCTCTCGTATCTCAATGAATCCTCGTTTATCAGCTCCGAGATATTTTCAAGCTCATCAAGCTCACCTGAACCGAATTTTCTGTGTATCAGGCTTATATTTTCAAGCTCCTCCAACTTCATCCTCCGTTCTCATTCTCAGCGCAATTATGCTTATATGCTCGCGAAAGCTCTCAGGCTTTGCAACAGCTTTAAAATCATCCCACACACAGCCTTCAAGAGTTATGTTAGTTCCGTCAAGCTCTATCGTCACCGTAAAATCATCAAGGTCGTAAAAATTACAGTTCTCAAACGGCTGCCTGAATTTCAGCCCCACAAGATTCAGCTTATATTCTCTTTTTCCTGCAACATAAGCCACATCATCGCTGCAAAAGCATGATCTTATCCTGTGCATCTCCGAAATATTTCTCAGCTCAGCGCTTTCAGCCTGCAAAAGCTTCCTTCCGTTTATCGATATGACAACATCCCTGCCGCATAATGCCCTTATTCTGTTCAAGCACTCCCCTCCCGAACGCACATACTTATCTCAGCAAGCGTAAATCTCATTACTACTTTATATGCAAAATTCTGTTTATCGTACATCAATTTATCTGCGCTGACCGAGCATATAAGCTTGTCCTCATCACTGCTGAGTACGGCTCTGCAAACCTTTTCGGCTGCATCCGTGCAGTACTCTCCGCCCTGTCCTTCATCTGAAAGAACACTGACGACAATTTTTTCACTGCCGAACATATCATTGTCATATCCGAGAAGAAAGCCGTATCTGTCAGCCCTTTCAAGTCCCACAGATACAAGCGGAGCATCAACAGGCTGACCGACAGCTTCACCCGAAAAAGCCTTTACTATTCTCATACCGTCAAGTTCGGTATTTCTCTTTAATGCTTCCGCAATACTGTCAGCATATCTCTCATTCATAGTCATGCACTTTTTCCCTCCTCATACATACTCTTGTATAATTTCCGACTCTGCTGCAATATTCATCCATAAATACCATGAGATATCTGTTTTCGTCATCGCAGATGATATCTCCGCGTTTAAGTCCCTTAGCAAGCTCTATCCTGCAAAACATGATATATCTTTCAGGCTCGCTCAGACCTTCACGCAATACCTCAACTCCTCCCCATCGGCTCTGCCTGTATCTCAGAGGATAAATAACAGCCCTTCCTTTTCTTTGAAAGCCGCTGACGCAAACGGTCACTTCCGTACCCGCTGCATCAATAGCCTTTCCTATAACGTCTTCCATATCTCATATCCTTTCAAAGACAAAATCTCTGTCCTCATAAATATCGCTGATATCAGCCAAAGCCTGTTCAAGAAGAAGCTTTGCACATTCTATCCTTCTTTGCGGCTGCTTAACGGATATCTCTCCGACGGTTATATCCTTATTTTCAAGAGTGAGAGTATATCTGTAGTAAGCGGTGACTGCCGCAGCATATTCAAGTCTTTTGCAGTCACGAAAGGATGCATTTTTTATCCTGTCGGTTACAGCTCTGACTGCGCTTTCACAAAGACAGCGGTATTTTGCAGCTTTATCCTCGTTAAGCTCTGAAAGCTCTCCGAATATCATAAGTACATTTTCAATCTCCAAGTCAAGACCTCCTTAAATGGCGTCAGGAAAATTAATTTTGACCGGCAGTTTACCCGGAAGAAACCTTTTCTTGCGAAAAAATCTGGCAAACTGCCGGTCACTTTATTTCCTCACAAAACTAAATCGACAGCGTAGGCACTCCGCCCCGAACTCATTTACTAAAACTGCCGGCTTTAACGATTCATCAGCAGTCAAGCACCTTAGATGCACCGTCAAATATTTTAGCAAATCCTGCTGTGCAGCTTATAGCCGCTCTTTCAAGCTGTCTGTCTATAAGCTTGTCAGTATCCATAGTGATACCGCCTGCCTGCACCATTTCTACAGCGCAGTTCTTGTCGAGCGCGATTATTTTTGATGAAGGCATAGCCGGAACATGCAAAAGCTTTGCGCCCATAGGAGTTATCATTTTTCCCGTACCCTGAAAATCAAGACCTGCATGAGCATCCTTCATTTCGGTAATTGCAAGCAACTTTTTCATAACATCGGTAGGCGCAAGCAAAGTGTTAAGCTCATAGGGCGTTATCTTTCCCCAGAGTGCAAGAAGATCGTCATAGGTAACAGTACCGCTTGTTGCCGCATTTATTACCTCGGCAGGATTGCTGTTGCCGTCACCGTTTATAAGAACATCAACAGCATCGATAAGCTGCTGTCTTGCTATGTAAGCGCCTATCTGTCTGAGAGTGACGGTAAAGAGATCAAGGCGCTGATATTTTATCGCCTCATAGGAAGCAACGAGCATTCTTCCTCTTTTTATGAGCTTAACAAGATTTTCATTTGTTCTGACATAAGTTTCGGGAAGAGATGCGCCTTCAAGAACAGGCTTGAGTGACTTTTCGTCATCAGTCGGTGAAGACACGACCGAGCGGTAATCCATACCGTCAATAACCGTTCTGGCTGCAACGATATCGGAAAGATGATCGGAATTTTCCATACCTATCGCAACAGCTCTTGAAACATACTCAGGGAAAAGCGCAGCGGAGTTTGATGTTTCAAAGAACTTCTGAACGCTGTCCGAATGAGCGCCGCCGACCTTTATATCATATCTTTTGAGCTGACGCTGGAACGCATCAAGCCCGTCAAGAGAAGTGCCCTTGTAGTTTTCGGACGGGTCAAGCTCCTCAAGAATTTCAGTAAGCGATCTGCCGCTGTTGTACATGCCTTTTTCAAGCTTTATAGAATCATAAAATGCCATAATAAAAAACCTCCTTAAATATCAAAGAATAAAACCGACAACATTTGCTGTCGAATCAAAATCAACAACGAGATATTCTCTTCCGTTCGTGCTGTCAGCCTTTATCTTGCCGCCTGCAGCAGCCGCAAGCTTTGAATATCCCAGAGATATGCTGCCAGTACTCGGCATCTGCACATAGCCTTTGAGCTGTACAGCCGCATAACCGTTTCTCACGCTTTTGCATATACCGCAGAAAGCGTTGCTTGTCACAGCAGTGACTTTTCCGTTTGCGCTTACTGCAACGGGATTGCCGGCAGCAACACCGCTCGCAGCCTCAAAAGTAACTATTCCCTCGTCATAACCGTTAAAAGATACATTCATATTTATTTCCTCCTCAAATGTTTTTATAAAGTGTATTGTTGTTTGCAGCTTTGTTATTTTCCCTGAAGAGCTGCGGCTTCACCGGCATTTTGTCTGCCGCCTTAGTTTCAAGAGCATGTTTCAGCTCGTCAAGCTGCTTTACTGAAAGCGCCTTTGTAATACTGTCAAGAGTATCCCTGCCAAGCTGCGGTATGGTGAGCGCTGCAAGGATATTTACATCCTTGATAAGCACAGACCTGTAATGGTCGCCGTCCGAAGCTCTTTTTTCAAGACTGTCAAAGCGTCTGACAAGCTCCTGAAGTTCTTCGGCGGAAAAACTCTGCTCGGTATTGCTGAAAAGCTTTTTTTCGATATCCATTCTTTCATTTCCTCCAAAAGTATTCTTTATTTTTGCCTTGTCTGAAAGGCATTTAACGACTCCGGCCGCCTTCTGAGCAGGAACGGCAACAAATGACCATTCATAAGCATCCAAAGGCTCATCAAGAGTAACGAAACAAGTCTGTCCGCTGTATTTTCTGCCCTTTATATGCTCACAGACAGATATATCCTGACCGCATACGGAGCATATTCTTTTTCCTACAGAACAGCCGACACTCACTTCTTTTTTTATTCCGCTGTCAAGCGCAAGGATAAGCTCACTGCTCTGCCCGCTTTTTGGAACATAAGCTTTTGCATACAGTCTTTTGTACGCTCTGCCGTCAGAGGTAAGCTTTCCCTCAACATTCTCGACTTTACAGCTGAATATCCTTGCTGTCTGATTGAGCGCTTTCGGGTCATGGTCAGCAATACCCGTAACGCCTACAAAAAGCTCTGCAAGCTTTTCAAGCGCAGAATCGGAAAATCTTTCTCCGTCCCTGTCTATCTCGTTGTCGCAAAGCACAACTGGAAAAACATATACTTCATCTTCTTTAAGTTCACGTCTTGTATATTTGTTTATCTGTTCAAGCTCGCTTTTAAGCGGCATCCCACAGATATTATCCATATCATCAATTCCTTTCTTTCATAAGATTTTCAGCCTGTGCATCAAGAAGCTTAGCTTTCGCAAGCTCAACTTCATCCTGAAGGTTGATATTGTCCCACTCTATAGAATATCCGCACATTCTGCCGCTGAGCTTCAGATACATGTCACAGATACGCCTGATGCAAGGCTCTAAGCGTCTCCTGTAGTATTCAAGCTCGCTTGTAAGGATATCGGCCTGCTGAGCGGACATTCTTTCCGTAGAGGACCATGACAGTCCGAGCAAAAACGGCGGAACAGACAGCTTTGAAACTATCTGCTCAAGGAGAAGTCTTACAGGCACCTGACTGTCAGGTATCTGATTGTCAGCGCCGATAACGCTGACACTGACATCACCTACCGAAACAAAATCTCTCGGCTGGGCGCTGTTCATAGCCTTGCTCCATTCCGACGCTATCTGCTGAGCGCGTTCTTTTGAAAAGCTCCTGTCGCTGTCGGAAGGCTTGTATGACACGGCAAATCTTACATTTCCCACTCTGTCCCAGTTCGTACCTATAGCCTTGAATATCTTTCCGATGATATCGCATACAAAAGGAAGTCCTCTTAATACGGAATTGCCGTATATCCTGTTCGGCTCGTCAAGGATAGTACCGCAGATAACAAGTGAGGGATATCTTACCTCAGACCTGTTCCCCTGACTGTCGCATGACATTATCTTTACATCAAGCGGACTGTCGCCTGCTGTAAGCTCAACATCATCAAGCGAAGCATTGTAGAGAGCGGCTATATTCCTGCCGCTGTCATCAAGAACTATCTCTCCTACAGCCGTACCGTAAATTATCATCTGATCAAGGAATATATTCAAAAAACTGTCAATACCGTTTTGCAGACCGTTTACACTTACATTCTTCAAAAAAGAATTGATGTCATTCTCGGTATCCTTATCAGTGCACTTGACTGAAAATCCGCCTGCAAGCCTTACAAGCTTGCATACAGCCGCATCAACTATAGGGACACTTTCACGCAGGGACTTGTATAGGCGATGTTCGGCGCTGACACTGCCCCGACTGCCGAACATTCCAAGCGGCTGAGGATATATCCTTCCTGCCGTCTGCACAAGCTTTTCATCTTTCTTTTTTCTGCTGCGGTCAAAAAGACCCATAAAATCACCTCACTATCATCTCTGAGCGGCAAACACAAAAAATCCGCCGTCAGAATTATTAAGAACAGTAGAAACAAAGTAACGAATATCATCCATAGAGTGATCATTTTCCTTGACAGGACGGTCATTGCCGCCGCTTTCCCAGCGGTAAAGCCCGAACTCCCTTATACTGTCGCCGCAGCACCTGCAAATACGCACAGAGCCGTCTTTAAGAGCGGTGCTCGTCTGCCTGATACCGTCAAGGACCGTATTCTTTGCAGGAACGACCTTGTATTTTCCGTGCCGCCTTATGACTTCTATAAAGCTTGCGGCTGAGGGATCGACTATTATCTTTGATATGTCCCTTTCGCCTGCAAGCTCACATAAGCCCTGATAATGCTCCTCGTCAGTTCTTGACATGCCCTCTTTTTTAGAGCTGTAGTAATATTCGCTTATCCTGTACCAATGCCCGTCAAAAAGAGCCCATAAACCGAAGGACGACGGATTGACAGTACCGTAATCACACGAGATGACGTATTCCTCCGCATCACCGTCAGGGATATCAAACAGCATTTTATCGTCAGACATAAACGGATAGACAAGCCCTTCGCTTGCAGTCCACTTTCCCAAAACAAATCTGTCATAGAAGCTGCCCGAATACAGTTTTTTGTATCGGTCGAGCATTTTCTTTGAGAGGGACGGATTATCCTCCATAACAAAATGTATGTAGTAGATATTCTTTTCCTTAGTTTTCTTTATCCATTCCCTGCAAAACCAGTGCTGAGGATATTCGGGATTACAGTTGAACCATAGCTTTGAGCCTTCAACAGAGCATCTTGCAAGAGCCTGTTCAACGAACGATCTCGGCATAAGAGCCGCCTCATCAAAGAGAACGCCGCAAAGAGTGATGCCCTGTATAAGAGCCGCCGAGCTTTCATCACGTCCGCCGAAAAGATAAAAGGTATTTTTCCTTTCACCCGAATAAACGGTAAAAATGTTTGACGAAAGCCTTTCCTGAACACGAAAGCCAAGCTCCCGAATAATATTGAGCAAAGGCGACGCAACATTTCTTTTAACAGAGCGGATAGTCTTTCCGCATATCGCAAAGCTTCCGCCGTCAAAGCTGAACATAGCCCAGCTTACAAAAGAAACGCTCATGCATAAGGTCTTTCCGCTCCTTACAGCACCGTCGCAGATGATTCCGTCATAGGAAGAAGTTTTCCTTTTAGGCGACCACCAGCTTAGAACATCAAGCTGTTTTTCAGAAAATGCTTTAAAGCTCATACATCCTCCTGCCCTTCATTATCAGAGATATCCCTGTCAGCGATACCGCCGACAATAGCATTGTAGAAATCAGACGTACCGTTTCTGCTGCACGAAGAATGAGCCTCAAGCTTTTCAAGAGCTTTTAGCCTGTCAAAAAATTTTATCTCCAAAGCACCCTCTTTCGGTCTTTTTATCTCAGCTACATTGAAAAGACTGCATCCTTTTTCTATCTCGGCAAGCGGATCATCCGCAAAGAGAAGTCTTACAGCGCCCTCAATACTGCCGAAAGCGAGTCTTTCATAACCCGAAACAGCGCTTTTATCGGTAAGAGAAAGATGCTTTTCAAAAAGTCTTTCTATCTCATTACAGATATCATCTCTTGAGAGAAGCTCTGTACCTGATTTTTCAGGCGCATCAAAACCGGACTCCTTAGCAGCGTCAAAAGCATTTCCGAAATAAAGATAGGCTGCACAGAAATTTCTTTCCTTTGCACTGAGCTTTTTCTTTTTATTGTTCAATCATTAAAACCTCCTTTCACTAATACAGCTAAAAACGCAAAAATTCGACCTCAAAAGGTCGAATAATAAAATTATTTTAAAAAAAATTTTTATTTCATTGACAAGAATTATTTGCTGTGATATTATGAACTCGTATTACATATACATAATAAATGAAAGGGAAGTGTATAAAAATGAATAATCAGAATTTTGAGCAGGCGCCTCAGACACAGGTACCTCAGAATACACAGCCAAAAGCCCCATTATTCAATAATGATATGCTCGGCATAATTTCATGTACAAGCGGAGTAATAAGCTTAGGTCTTGGAATACTGTCGGCAGTAATTTCAAACAGCGTTTACGGTATAGCAACTGTAGGCTATGTAGGCAGCTCGTATTTTAAAGGTGTCTACGGTTTCAGTCCTGTAGTAGGCTTTATATTTAATATACTTGCGCTGCTTTTAGGCGCACTTGCTGTTTTCCTTGCATTAAAGGTCGGCAATGAAAGAATTCGCGCAGGTATGCCAAGAGGAACAATAGCTTCACTCGGACTTATTTTCGGTATAGCAGGCGCATTTATATGCTTCATAGCTTTGTTCTTCACAAGCTGCAATATGTGCTCAATCTGCAGCATGATACCCTAAAAATAAAAAATCATCACAGTGTCCGTATTCGCGGACACTGTTTTTATGTTAATAAAAATATATATTTGACAGATTGCATAAAAGTTGATTTTTGTTTATAAAAAGGATGTAAATAAACATAGTTGACAATATGTCAAATATTTGGTAATATAATGACGTATTTGTAAATATAAATAACCGAAAGGAAAGTGTGTATAATAATGGATAATCAGAACTTTAACCAGAATCAGATGCCACAGCAGCCACAGCAGTCGCAGATGCCGCAAATTCCGCAGATGCCCCAGATGCCGCAAATGCCGCAGCAGCCAAAGAAACCTCTTTTTGATAATGATATGCTCGGAGTTATCTCATGTGTCGGCGGACTGACAGGCTTCGGCTTAGGATTGCTTTCAGCAATACTCTCTGACAACTTTTACGGTATTCTCAACACGGCAGCAAACAATTCAACAGTAAAGAGCGCAGAAGCTCTTGCAGGTATAAACATTCAGGGCGGTATCAGTCCTGTATTCTCACTTATACTCTGCATAATTGCTCTTATACTTTGCGTTGGTTCACTGCTCCTTGCACTTAAAGTCAACTCTGACAATGCACGCGCAGGCAAGCCAAAGGGCGTTATCCCGACACTCGGTCTTATATTCGGCTGTGCAGGCTTTATAGTATGTGTTGTTGCAATGTTCATAACAAGCTGCTCAACATGCTCATACTGCTCTATCGAAAGTGCGGTAAACAAGACAACAACTATGGGCAGCGCTATCAGCAAAACTCCTTCAGTATCAAACTTTAGCGGATACTTAGGCTAAAACAAGGAAAACACAAAATGTAATTGGCGGTCAGGAACTGATCGCCAATTTTTATACTTAAAAATATAAAGGACTGATAAGCATGATGCCATATATCTACCTGTTCGGAAAGCCTCTGCCGATGTACGGTCTGAGTGTACTTGCCGGAATCATAATATCAGGCATACTGGTGTATACAACGACCAAAAAACGCCGTGACTACAGCAAGATATATCTGATAAATATACCTCTGATATCAACAGTGGGAGCTTTTCTGGGCGCACATATAGTATATGCGATAACAAGGGCAGATGTCCTTAAATACGCATTTGAACACAGCGAAGAAGCCTTCGGTTCATTCGGAGCTTTTATAAACGTGTTCTCAGAAATGTTCGGCGGCATGGTATTTTACGGCGGACTCTTAGGCGCGATACTTGCAGCCTGTCTTTACTGTAAAGCAGCTCATGCTGACTTTCCGCTTTATGCAGATATATTTGCTCCGGAAATACCGCTGTTCCACGCATTCGGAAGGATAGGCTGCACATTTGCAGGCTGCTGCTACGGACTTGAAGCAAGCTGGGGAATACCTGTACTTCATGTACATGAAGACAACACAACACATATGTCAAATCATATCCCCGTACCGCTTATAGAAGCAGGTCTGAATATAATACTGATGGTCATACTCTTGATACTCAGCAACAAGAAGCTTAAAAAAGGCTCACTGCTTGCAATATATTTCATAATGTATTCTGCGGTAAGATTCACAGATGAATTTTTCAGAGGCGACCTGATAAGAGGCCACCTTTTCGGACTTTCAACATCACAGTGGATAAGCATAGCCGTACTTGCTGCCGGAATATACATGCTGCTCAGACGCTATGTTCTGAAAACAAAGGATAATTACAGCTGTAAAGTTCCTGTCGGAGAGGTCCCCGAAGGATATGCCTATAACCAGTACGCAGGCGCTATATCTCCCTATGAGCAGGAGAAATTCAGCAAAAAATATCCTGATGTAAAATTCACATTTCCCGAAAAAACCGATACCGAAAGCTCTGAAAACAAGGAATAATTTTTTGATAAAATCACCCAAAGGAAATATACCCTTTGGGTGATTTTTAATCATACTGCTGTTTTTCGCGAACATGCTTGACACAAATGTTATTAATATGCTATATTTATTTTGTTAACAGTTTTGTTACAATTTATCATGCTAAAGGAGAATCGGTCAGATGAATGTATTAACAAAAGTTCTTGCGGTCGGAATGATCGCAGCAGTTATCGGTTCCACAAGCGCACTCCCTGCAATTACAACAGAGGTAAGCGCAGCAGATGCAGTTACTATCTCAAATGAGATAAAAAACACAAACTACTAT